>NZ_JAHREU010000091.1:0-20856 GCF_020883145.1 Microcoleus sp. CAWBG27 | reverse complement strand
GATTAAGGGTGAAGATATCGGGAGCGCAATGGAATATTGAGAACGTTTCGTCTATCCTTGCTCTTCGCTGTGCTTATCTCAACGGTCAACTTTCAATTTGATGTATTTGCCAAAGTGAGATGCACCCAATATCATCAAGCTGGAACGACAAAACTCTTCACAGCAATTGCCCTAAAAGCAGCACTAAAATTTGAAGTATCAATGAAAAGCGTTCATCTAGATAGCACTTCAATATCAGTAGAAGGAGCCTACAAAAACTGTGAGGGAAACAGCCAGGAAGTTGAGGCAGAATCATCAGATACAGAATCTTCTATGAAAACCATAAAAATCGTTCATGGCTATTCAAGAGATCGAAGACCAGACCTCAAACAATTTATGCTTGCTATGGTCGTAACTGGAGATGAAGACATACCATTATATCTCAAAATAGATGATGGAAATGCCGCTGACAAAAGTGTTTTTGTAGAAAGATTGAAAGAATTTAAAAAACAGTGGACATTTGATGGAATCTGTGTAGCAGACAGTGCCTTATACACAGCAGAAAATTTGTCAGCTTTTGTCTGGAATGAAATGGATAACCAGAGTACCACTAAGCATCAAAGAAGCTCAAAATAAAATCTGCAATATTGAAGATAGTGCCTGGAAAGACTCTGAAATAAAAAGATATAAAATGGCAGTCCAAACAAGTGAGTATGCTGGTATCAAGCAAAGATGGCTAATAATAGAAAGTAAAATCAGAAAACAAGCAGATCTCGAAAAAATAATTAAGCAAGTAGAAAAACAATTAGAATCCGCTAAAGCCAAGCTGTGTAAGCTATCCAAGCAAAAATATGCTTGTATGGCAGATGCAGAAACTGCAATAAAAAAGTTATCAGACTCATGGAAATATCACCAAATAACAGAAATTAAATTCCAAGAAAAGCCAGTTAAAGCAACCAAAAAAGATCTCAAAGAACTCGGTCAAATACAGACAAAAATTTATCAAGTTACAGGTGAAATCGCCGCCGTAAATTCAGCCATTGAAGCAGAAAAAATTAAAGCTGGGAGATTTATATTAGCCACAAATATCTTAGATACTGAAGAATTAAGCAACCCAGAGATATTATCGGAATATAAAGCACAGCAAAGTAATGAGAGAGGATTTAGATTTATCAAAGATCCGTTATTTTTCACTTCGAGCGTATTCGTGAAAAAGCCGGAGCGAGTTGAAGCAATCGGAATGATAATGGGACTGTGTTTGTTAGTATATAACCTGGCGCAAAGGAAATTGAGACAACAATTATTAGCTACCAACGAGCAAGTGAAAAATCAGGTAAAGAAATTAACCGATAGGCCGACAATGCGCTGGATATTTCAGATGTTTCAAGCTGTACATTTAGTAAAAATAAATGGAGAAAAGCAGGTCAGTAATTTAAACCAAGAACGTCAAGATATCTTGCGACATTTAGGAGAGTATTGCTGTAAATACTATTTAATGTTTTTAAGTGGATAACGCTCGACTGGGAGGTGTAGATATTTATGAATAATTTTCATTAATTAGTCAAGATAATTTGTTTTTGGCCTAATTTCTCTTGCTTAAAGAGATGAAAAATATTGATAAACAGCAGTATGAATATATTAGAAAAAGTCAATTATTTCAACTTACTTGTTTTAGGTAAATTTGACAAGCATTTGCAACTCTAAAGCCGCATAAGTTCAACCCAAAAGTTTTTTTGTTTTCCAGTTTTCACAACTGGTAAAAAAATCTAACCCACATCTGCGGAATGTGGGCTACAAACATTTGTCGGTTCAAAAAAAAACTTGCACCTGGCTGTGGACAGCAGTAGACCATTTTAAGCCAGGTATTTTAGGATGGGTTTTAGGCGACCATAGTGCCAAAACTTTTGAACCACTATGGGAGATTGTTAGTAAATGGAAATGCTATTTTTATGTGACAGATGGCTGGAAAGTTTACCCAAATTTTATTCCGGAGGGAGACCAAATTATTAGCAAAACCTATATGACAAGAGTTGAGGGTGAAAATACAAGACTCAGACATTACTTGGCTCGGCTAAAAAGAAAAACTCTTTGTTATTCTAAGTCATCACAAATGCTAGAATATTCAATTAAATTACTAATTCATTATCTGAAATTTGGAGATGTTCCAATTCCCAATCAAAAGCCCAGAAATCATTTTCGGCTCCAATCTCGCATTTTTTCTCGTCTCATACCCTGATTCAGCAACGCCGCATATTTTACCACCAGGCGCTTATTTGCAATCCGTACCCGCAGCAGTGTGGTTGGGAGAGAGTTACCGAGTGCAGGGGGATGTTGGGGCTAGCAAGCGGTGCTGGGAAGTGGCTTGTGAGGGGTGTCAGGAATTGAGGGCGTTTAATCCGGCTGTGGCTGATTGCTGGCTGGGGAGAGCCTTGGTCGGGTTGGGGGATAGGTTGGGAGCGATCGAGGCTTACGAAAGTCCTTTGCGTCAGGAGTTGTTGTATCCGAATCGTGGGGAAGTGGAGAAAATTGTGAAGCGACTCAAAAGTAAGCGGCGGAAGGGTTGTGGGGGTTGAGGGTGATTCTTTTGGGAGAAAATTTGGCTGTAAGTCGAAAAATTCCGAAATTGGGTGTGGGAAACGTCTAAAGGATGTGGGGAAAAAAACGACTTTACTAACTAGAGTCTGCTTCAAAAATCAATAGTTTTTTCGATGCTTTAGCGTCACATAGCGTGTCTTTTTGAGTCATGCAATTCAGGGCGAACGCATCTAAGTTTCATGTTAACAGAATATGGTATAGCCTTTCTCAAAAAGATGAGGTATGCCTGACAGCTTGTATAACCGCTTAAACGTATAGGGCCTTCTTCCCAACAACGTCCGCGAATCTTTCTGAGAACCGCTATATATTGGAGGATAGTTCTTGATTACTCAAAAAATATTTAATTAGAGTTTGCCCTGATAAACTATCCAATGTGAAAACGCTATGACATCTATTCAAGAAACAGCGGAAGGAAAAAGATTAGGAGAAGACCGCGACAAGAAAAAATATTGGAAGCGGTGGGGTTCATATTTGAGCGATCGCCAGTGGGGAACCGTGCGGGAAGATTACGGCCCGGATCAGAATGCTACTTGGGGCTATTTTTCCCACGATCAAGCTCGTTCTCGCACCTATCGTTGGGGTGAAGATGGTATTGCTGGGATCTCTGATAATCACCAGAATGTTTGTTTTGGGATAGCTCTGTGGAATGAAAAAGATGCCATCATCAAAGAACGGCTGTTTGGTCTAACGGGTAACGAAGGCAATCACGGGGAAGATGTCAAAGAATATTACTTTTATACTGACAATACACCGACTCATTCTTTCATGAGTTGTCTATATAAATACCCGCAATCAGCTTTTCCTTACGAGTGGTTAATTAACGAAAATCAAAAGCGGAATTCCGAAAATCCAGGAAGTTTTGAATTCGAGCTAATAGATACTGGTATTTTTAATGACAATCGCTACTTTGATGTTTCTGTCGAGTACGCGAAAAATTCCCCAGAAGATATTCTGATCCAAATTTCTGTCAGTAATCGGGGTAAAGAACAAGCCAAACTACATCTTTTACCGACACTTTGGTTTCGCAATACTTGGTCTTGGGGATATCCCAATCAGAAAAAAGAAGATAAATCCTTAAAAACAGTTAAGTCGGAAGCTAACGTAAGTGTAATAGAAGTTTGGTGTAACGATGGAAATCTAGGAAAAAAATGGCTGTATTGCGAAGCGCCCAAAGAACTCCTATACACAGAAAATGAAACTAATCAAGAAAGATTTGGCTGGGGAAATAATTCTTCCTATGTCAAAGATGGCATTAACGATTACATTCTGTCTTACGGTCAGAAAAAGACAGTAAATCCAGACCAAGTAGGGACAAAAGCATCAGCGCATTACGAATTAACTGTGCTCCCTGGGGAAACAAAAATTGTGCGCCTGCGCCTCAGTGATATAGAAAATCTAGGCTCCCCATTCGGGACTAATTTTGATAATATCTTCCGCCAGCGACAGCAGGAAGCCGATGAATTTTATCAGGCCGTTTGTCCGCATCCGATTTCAGATGATATGCGTTCGGTGCAGCGACAAGCTTTTGCCGGTATGTTGTGGAGCAAGCAATTTTATCATTATGTAGTATACGACTGGCTAAATGGCGATCCAAATCCGCCGAAGCCACCAGAAAGCCGTAAACAGGGCAGAAACAACGAGTGGACTCATTTATTTAGTGAAGATATTATTTCCATGCCCGATAAATGGGAATATCCTTGGTTTGCTGCTTGGGATTTAGCTTTCCATACGATTCCTTTTGTGCTGATAGATCCAGAATTTGCGAAGAAGCAACTATATCTATTTACGCGGGAGTGGTATATGCATCCTAACGGTCAAATGGCAGCTTACGAGTGGAATTTTGGTGATGTGAATCCGCCTGTTCACGCTTGGGCTGCATGGCGTGTTTACAAAATAGAAGAAAAGATGTACGGTCAAGGCGATACAAATTTTCTGGAAGATGTTTTTCAAAAATTATCTCTCTATTTTACCTGGTGGGTTAACCGTAAAGATGCAACAGGGAAAAATATCTTTCAAGGCGGGTTCTTAGGCTTAGACAATATTGGTGCAATTGACCGGAGTAACATTGGAATTGATGGCGTTAGTATAGAGCAGTCAGATGGTACTAGCTGGATGGCGATGTTCTGTCTAAATATGATGAAGATTTCGACGGAACTGGCAAAAAAAGATAAGGATTTGGCGAAAACCTATGAAAAAATGCGCCAAAAATATGAAAAGCTGGCTCTGGATCAAAAAGATGAAGAACTCATCCAAACTTATCAGACACTGATGAGAACATCTGGCAGATCCAACTATGAAGACATGGCATCCAAATATTTTCAGCATTTCTTGTTGATAGCGGATGCGATGAATAAAGTTGGCGGTAAGATAGATATATGGAACGACATTGACAATTTCTACTACGACATCTTGAATGCTCCTGAGGGCAAGGTAGCTGATAGGTATAGTTCAGGAGGAACACTATCAATGAAAGTGCGATCGATGGTAGGGTTAATTCCACTTTTTGCTGTGGAAACAGTTGACAAAGAAATTGTGGATAAATATTTAACTTCCGATTTCAAAGACCGAATGTACTGGTTTGTTAATAATCGCCCCCAGCTTACCACACACAGCAATATAGAGCTGGTTAGCGATGATAAGCATAAAGGCTTGTATTTGTCGTTGGTGAATAAAGAGCGGCTGCAACTTATCTTGCAGAAAATGTTAGACTCAAATGAATTTTTGAGCGATTACGGTATCCGATCTTTGTCAAAATACCACGATAATCATCCTTATGTTTTGTGGGTAGGTGAGACGAAAAATGAGGTAAAATACGCCCCCGCAGAATCTACGACTAAAATGTTTGGCGGGAATTCTAATTGGCGTGGCCCAATTTGGATGCCTGTGAATTTTCTAATTATTGAGTCACTCCAGAAATTTCATTACTATTGGGGAGATGAAATAAAAGTCAAGTGTCCGAACGCCAACGGGCAAATTACAGAGATGAACCTGTGGGAAGTCTCGATGGAGTTATCTCGCCGGGTAACAAGTATCTTTCTTAAAAAACCAGCTCCAAATCCCTCTCAGGATCCATCTCAGCCCTCCTCCTCTAACGATTGGCGACCTGTTAATGGCGGTACTAAAAAATTTCAAACCGACCCGTATTGGCGCGACTTGATTCTTTTCTACGAGTATTTTCATGGAGATAATGGTGCAGGACTTGGTGCCAGCCATCAAACTGGCTGGACTGGGGTAGTGGCAAAACTAATTCAGCAGTGGGGAGAATACCCTGCACAAAATAAGTCGCCAGAACGTTAAATAGGCTGGATAGCGAGTTTTGGCGGGGTAACAACCCCGTCAAGCCAAATTCATCTCAAAAGCTAGGATTGAAAACATGAAATCAAAAAAAATTCACCATGTAGCTATTATTTGCTCTGACTATGAAAAGTCTAAGAATTTTTACACAAATGTACTCAGATTCTCCATAATTAAGGAGACATTTAGAGAACAACGAAATTCTTACAAGCTAGACTTAAAAGTGGGAGATAATGACCAAATAGAACTTTTTTCTTTTCCTAATCCTCCTTCAAGAGTCAATAGTCCTGAAGCTTGTGGACTACGACATCTAGCCTTTGAAGTAGAAAGATTAACAGAATCTGTTGCTTATTTAGAATCACAAGGAATCAGTGTTGAACCAGTGAGAATTGATGAACTAACAGGCAAATCTTTTACTTTTTTCAAAGATCCAGATGACTTACCACTTGAAATCTATGAACAGTAAGATTAGTACGAAAGACCCCGATTTATGAGAGGTTTTTTCGGACACTTTCTCCCAATCATCCCGCTAAATAGTTTCTAAATTCCCATTTTTGGGCTAAGGAGTAACCAATGAGTCAAAGTCAGACAACTGTAACAACTGTCGATTCCGATACTGTCTCCCAAACGACTTATGATGTCGTCATCGTAGGATCTGGTGTTGCTGGAGCTATTGTTGCCAAGCAATTGAGTCAACAAGGAAAAACTGTTTTAATCCTGGAGGCAGGAAAAGCTAAGGATTTTACCATTGCAGGCTTTCAAAGTTACATTGACACCTTCTACAGTGCGACGGTGAAAAACGCTAACGCTCCGTATCCCAAAAATCCCAATGCTCTAAGCCCCACGGATGACGATTGCTATTTTGTAGAAAAAGGCCCTATGAGACTTAGTGGGTCTTATACAAGAGTCGCTGGTGGAACAACGATGCACTGGGAAGCGAAAACCATCCGGATGTTACCGGATGATTTCAACTTACGGACTAAGTACGAACAAGGGTTGGACTGGCCGATTAAGTATGATGATTTGATGCCTTACTACAGTAAAGCAGAGAACGAAATGGGCGTTTCTGGGGACATAGAGGAGCAAGAAGAACTAGGTCTTACATTTGAGCCTGGCTATGTTTTCCCGATGGAAAAAATGCCCCCCTCTTATTTGGATCAAAAAGTTATTGAGAAAGTTAAGGGGACTACAGTAAAACTCGATGGCGAGGATTACGAATTAAAGTTCGGAACTTTTCCTCAAGGTCGCAATGGTGTACCGAATCCTAAATACGATGGGGGTAACCTCTTTGTTCCCGAAGGCGTTAGCAGTACCCATCCGGTTCAGTATGGGGAACGTTGCCAAGGAAACGCCAACTGTGTTCCCATTTGTCCGGCCCAAGCGAAATATGATGCTCGCAGAACTTTAACTACAGCCTTCCAAACCGGTCGGGTTCATTTACTCTGCCAAGCGGTGGCTTTTAAGGTAGAAATAGATCCCGAAAACGGTAGGGTCACTACCATTCACTATAAGTGTTATGAAGACCCCCATTCTCCTCAACACACAATAGGACTCGCCAAGGGTAAATTATTTGTTTTAGCGGCTAATGCGATCGAAAATGCTCGGCTGATGCTCGCTTCTGACCTGCCTAACAGCAGTGGACTGATAGGCCGCTATCTCATGGATCACCCCTTTACGTTAGCTTGGGCTTTGATGCCTGAAGTGACCGGCACTATGCGAGGGCCTATTGTTACATCAGGAATTCCAACCTTTCGTCAAGGCGAGTTTCGTCATAAACAATCTGCCTTCGGGGTAGATATTCACAATGATGGTTGGGGATGGGCAACCGGATCGCCCTCCACTGAAGTCCTTGATGCAATTGACAACAAAAACAAATATGGACAAGAACTGCGCCAGACATTGATTAGTCGGATTTCACGACAACTGCTGCTGGCTTTCATGTGCGAATTACCACCGGAGTACAGTAACCGAGTCACCATCGATTCAAATTACAAAGATCAACTGGGTAATCATCGTCCCGTCATTAACTTTAACCTACCCGACTACAGTATCCGAACCCTTGCCTACACCCGAAAACTCTCTCGTGTAATTTTCCAGCGTTTGGGAGCAGAAGATTATACCCACTACGATCCTTTAGACCCGGCCTATTTTGAATTTGAGGGGGAAGGTTACTTCTACCGAGGGGGAAACCACTTTTCTGGAACTCATATCATGGGAACAACTAAAGAGAACTCGGTTGTTGATTCAGATCTACGTTCTTGGGATCATAATAATCTCTTCCTAGTAGGTGCAGGAAGTATGCCAACGATTGGGAGTTCAAATACAACTTTGACCCTTGCCGCACTGAGTTTTAGGGCTGCAGAAAAGATGCTTGAGGTTTTAAACCCTCCAGCTTTGCAATTAGCCGAGTATTCCTGAAACAATCGAGAACACATTTCCACCAGAGGTATTATGACCACAGACCAAATTACAGACCCGGGTTATGAACTGATTACAGAGGTAGAACATTTGCATTTCTATCTCAAACAAGCCCTGAGGCTAGAACACGCAACCATTCCCCCGTACATCACTGCACTTTACTCCCTCAAACCCGGAACTAATTTAGAGGCTTTCCATATTATTCGAGCGGTGGCTGTAGAAGAAATGCTACACCTAACCCTCGTAGCGAATCTTTTAAATGCGGTGGGAGGAGACATTAAATCCACCTTGACACACCCTGATTTTGTTCCCAAATATCCTGCTTATATACCTACGGGAGCGAGAGATTTTCAAGTGCATTTAAGGAAGTTTTCTCCCGAAACGGTCGAGAACTTTATGCAGATTGAACGAGCAGAAGAAGTTGAGGAAGGCAAGCCATTAGTTGTATCTCGGTTCGTACAAGAAAGAGATCACTTTCTGACGATTCACAATGGTGAGAAGTCCAATACTTTTTACAGTATTGGCTTATTCTATTCAGAGATCATTCGTGGTCTGTTTGCGCTCAACAAAAAGATGGGTTCCGATGAGCTGTTTTGTGGCGATCCTGAGCGACAAATCACCCCAGCATACTACTATAACGGTGGTGGCGACATTATCCCTGTGACGGATCTGCGTTCAGCAATGCGAGCCATGAGAGTGATTCAAGAGCAGGGAGAGGGGTCAAGAGTCCGCACTATCTATGACGCAGAAAGAGAATTGGCTCATTACTATCGTTTTCACCAACTCGTTCCCTCAGACAACAAAGTACAATTGGGCGAAGGGAAATACTATGTGATCGACAAGGATAATCCGGAAAAGTCCGATTCTCCTGGTCAGCCAACGGGTGCGTCTTTTAAGGTAGATTGGGACGCAGTTTATCCGTTGAAGGAGAATGCCAGCCTTAGCGATTATTGTGAAGGCACAGAAGTGTATGCGGCAGCCCAGGAATTCGAGTCTGCCTACCGTATATTCCTCGAAAAGCTTGAAGACGCTTTTAATGGAAATCCTGCAGCTTTGATTCCTGCAGTCGGGGGAATGTTCCGCCTTAAGGAACAAGCTAATAGTCTAATTCGTAATCCTATCCGCGGTATGGATGGGGATCATGCCGCTCCTATCTTCCCAGTAGCTCCTCCCAATAGTGCGCAATATCCAGAGCCAATTGCTAGGGTTACGCCCCAAAATTAGGACATCACCAAACTGGCTAGCTTATCAATAGCAATACTTTTGCTTATCCTCGATTTCTCACCCCTACTTTTCCTCAAAATCTTTGACTGATTTTTAGCACTACGCTCAAAGATTAAGACCTCACAAAACGGGTTCGCTTATCAATAGCAAGATTTGGGCTGGTTCTCGATGACGTAGTGCTAAAACACTTACAACTCACTTGGCACTCTAATTTTTTTTTGAGGTAAACAACTGATGGATATTAATGCACCTGCATCTATAGAGTCTTTTCTCGAGTTCTCAGTGGTTTTAACGGGTTTTCCTCGGTTTTATCTACAGGGAACCGGACAAGCTTCTCTTTACTTTGACACCATTCGGGATATCATTGGGGAAGAGATGTTTGGGGAAGTATTACAAGCCTTTTACGATCTCAATATCCAAGCAAAAAGCAGCAAAGACGAGTCTATCCTGACTAACGGACTTCGTTCTGATATTTTGGGGTCTCAAAAATTAGGACCGATCGTCCGCAATATCATTAAGCTTTGGTATATGTCTACCTGGTATCAACTTCCACAAGAATGGCGGGATGCTTTTGGGTTTAAGATAAATGATAGAACCTTTATTCCCAGCCCGCAAGCCTATCCAGAAGGACTTTTATGGCCTACAATTGGTGTTAACCCACCAGGCGCAAAAGGTCCTGGATATGGGACTTGGAGCGAACCCCCTTCAGTCAGTTTACTAGAGGCTAAAAGTCATTCGGCGTAGGGGGTAATGACCAGGCACTATGCCTCAGTTAACCTCTAAAAATTTCATCTTTGAGTCTGACACAATAGCCCACCCTTTCTAATTTTCACGTTGAACATGAATATTGCTTCTTGGTTTCGTAGACTTTCTACTATTGCCCTGTCGATTCTCCTTAGCTTAACGATTTTTAGTGCTCCCGCTAACGCTTTCGTTACGAAAAATTACCAGACGTTGCGTGAGACTAACGCCTGTGTTAACTGCGATCTATCGGGAGAAATTCTCTCGAATCTAGATTTATATGGCGCAGCACTCGCTGGGGCAAATCTATCCAACGCCAATCTCTCCGGTTCCCTACTCATTGAGGCCAACCTTGAAAAAGCTACTTTAACGGGAGCCAATCTATCCGGCGCTACACTGATGGGTAGCAGGTTGTCCGAGGCTAAGTTAATAGGGGCAGATCTTTCTCATGCAGATTTGTATAATGCCCTCATGAGTAAAGCAGATTTAACGGGGGCAAAATTAACGGAGGCGGATTTAACGTCTGCAATTATTTTGGGTGCAGATTTGTCTAATGCTGTGGTAAAAAGTGCAAAGTTACAAGGAGCAATTCTTTCGGGCTCGAATTTATTTCATGCAGATTTTTCCAGTAGCAAGATGAGAAATACAAAGTTATCAAACGCTACTCTAACGGGCACTAATTTCCAGGCAGCAGATCTGTCGAATTCCCTGATGCCTGACGGGACTACTTATAACGGAAATGTCTCCCGATTTGGGGCTATTCAATGAGATATGAATCCTTAAGGATACTTTTGATGACGAGGCAGAAGAAGATTTTAAAACCTATCTTCGCCAGGGTACCTAAATTTATCCTTTAAGCATTCTCTTTGTCTCATCTCTAACTCTTTGCCGATGTAGGGAAAAAGAATTTCAGTAACTCTACTTCACCGACTAGGAATCTTAAGTCATGTTGACCAAAAATGAGCGCAAGATGAAAAAATATCCAATTTTCGAGCAAATGAGAGCTATTCGTCATGTATCCGTGCTGTTAGTTGTCTTTCTTCTTGGGATAACTAGCTTAACGCTTCCCGCCACTGCTGCTACTACAAGCGGAAACAATTCGAGCCTGGTGTCTCTGGTTACCCCTACAAATCCTGCGCGCTTAGACCCAACATTCGATCCCCTCAAAGTGAAGTTGGGCATTACGCCAACAGGTTGGAGTAATAGTGACGATCGTTCGATCGATCTTACCCCTCCGATCCCTTACCAGCAGATTCTCAGTGAAATAGCGCTATCTGGGTTCGTAGGGACGCAAATGTCACCTGCATATCCCAAATATCCCGACCAGAAAGACCTTTTAAAAAGCGAGTTAGCACTTCGTAAAGTGGAAATTTCTGAACCTTGGGTCGGAACTTATTTTACTCAGGAAGGGCAGGGGCAAGAAACTGTTGACGAATTCAATAGACAAGTAGCATTCATGAAGGAGATGGGTGGTACAAAGATTGTGGTAGCTGAATTGGGGGGTGCTGTTCATCAACAAGTCCCAGGTGTGGATCCTTTAACTAACAGACCGCATTTTACTGACGAGCAATGGTCGAAGTTATTAATAGGGCTGAATGACCTTGGTGCAAGAGCTACGGCCGAAGGTATGGAGTTGGTCTATCATCCCCATATTGGTACGGGAGTAGAAAACTTAGCTGATATCGATCGCTTAATGAGCGGTACCGACAAAACTGTTAAGCTGCTGCTTGATACGGGTCATTTGTACTACGCAGGAGTCGATCCGCTGAAAGTTACTCAAACATATGTCGATCGCATCGAACACGTTCACTTGAAAAATATTCGTCAATCAGTTTTAGACGAATCTAAAAAAACGGGTCGTAGCTTTTTAGATTCCATCCGCGCAGGGATATTTACCGTTCCGGGAGATTCTAACGGCGCAATTAAATTTCAGCCAATTTTACAAGAGCTTGCTAAAGCTAACTATAAAGGATGGTTGATGGTGGAGGCAGAACAAGACCCTAATACCACTAATCCTTTGGAAGATGCGAAAATGGCTCGCAACTATCTACGCCAAGTGACTGGTTTGTAGCAGCAAAAACAGAACCCAGACCTTAACGAAGTAGGTCTGGGTTGTTCTCTGGTAAAAATCTATAGTTTCTCAATGGAGTTTAGCTTTGAATAACGATAAAGACCAGATCAGACAGGTTTTTGAAGAAGTCTATGCAGCAAATGTTAGGGCACGCGACCTAGAGGGTTATGGAAAGATGTACACCAACGATGCTCTCTGGATGCCACCCGATCAAGCCGATCGGATCGGAATTCCTGAGATTGTTGAAGGCTTTGCCGCTCAGATCGCTAACCAAGATATCGATCCAACCTTTATCGCTGAAGAAATTGAAGTGATGGGCGATTTTGGTTATGTAGTCGGTACATCTCACGCCACCATTTACCCGATAGATGGCAGTCCATCTAAGGAAGTCAAATTTCGAGCATTATGGTTAATGAAAAAAGAGGAAGAAATCTGGAAAATCGATCGCCAGATTTGGAATGTAAAGCCTTTGTAAGGCTAAGCTTTACCTAAAAAAGTTAGCGGTAGAGTGTCGGAGCGCCTTTAGTAAAAAGTTAAGAATCAATAATGATTCTTTTTTTTAAACGCGCCATGATTATTGAATGATATATACAACACGAAGGAATCCTAACATGAGTGACGAAATGCTTGTTCCAACGGATATCTATCTTAGCTTTTTCATGTTTACAACTAATCTGAAACCTCATGACTCGGAGTATACAAAAGTTGTAATCCAGCACATAAAAAAGCTGAAGGAACTCGGTTACACTGGGTTTGAGTTTCCGATCGCGCCAGGGAAGCCTGAAGATTACCTACAAGAAATTGAGAATTACACCAACCTGCGTTGTGCTATGGACAATGAAGGATGGAGTGATGTACCAATTGCAACAAACGTCGGTACTACTCAGAGATTCGATCCGAGTTCAGATTCCCCAGAGGTACGGCAAGAAGCCTTGGAGTATCTTAAGGCTCGGGTTGACATCACTGCGGCGCTACGGGGTGAAATTATGATGGGTCCGCTAATTGTACCTTACGGATACTCCAACTCCACTACATCCCTCTGGAGTGACGCACTCCAAGATGAGCTTGCAGTTCGCTATACTAACGCGCAACCGATCCTACAAAAGTTAGGTGAATATGCAGAGCTGAAAAAAGTCAAAGTGGCGATCGAGCCAATAACTCACTGGGAAACTCCAGGTCCTAACAAGTTATCACAATTAATTGAGTTTCTTAAGAAAGTTGACAGCAAACAAGTTGGTGTTGTGATCGATAGTGCTCACGAAATACTTGATGGTGACGGACCTGAGATTTTTGAAGAACAAGTAAAATGGCTTGCAGGTGAGGGGCGGCTTCATTACGTCCAAGTTTCTCCTCCGGATCGAGGTGCTGTGCATACAAGTTGGATTCCTTGGGAGTCTTTGTTTAAACCTATTCTCCAAGTCTATAAGGGGCCGATGGCGATCGAGATTTTTAATGCTATCCCAGACTTTCATGAGTCCCTTCGTCTGACTCGACGCAAGTTTTGGATACCTGGAGAAGATCCTGGGAATCAATACCCAAGTGCCTACGACATTGCCAGAGATGCGATCGAAATCACTCGAGACAAATTAAATCAAATAACCTCCACACAGTAGAAATAGAACTGTTATACAAATTTGAATATAACAGTTCTATTTCGGCGCAATTGAACTTTTGAGATAACTGAGCAGGATAGGAAGCTAAAGTTTTCTAAATCAACAAGCAGGTTTTTCAGAAGTTATAAATTCACAAAACGCTAAAAGTAAGGAGTTAGATATGACTGATATCAGCGCAAAAATTGCCAAGATTGACGAAATTGTTACCAGTCTTGATAAGTTTGAAGTTGAGGACTTATTAGATGAAATACAAGGCAACATCCTCAAATCTCACGGACGCAACCATGCTGTTCATTTGTTTTTGAAATTTACCTGCGACGAAGTAACTGCAAAGCAATGGATTAGCTCTTTTGCTCACAAATATGTCACCTCAGCATTAGCGCAAGCTGAGGAGACGAAACTTTATCGCCAGAATAAAGATGTACCAGGTAAAATATTTGCTAACTTCTTTTTGACATATCCGGGTTATGTATATTTAGGGTATGAAAATGACCAGGTACCTGATGGTAAATCATTCCAAAAAGGGATGAAACATCCCGATATTCAGGAAGAACTAGGCGATGATGTCAACCAATGGGAACAAGGTTTTAAAAATGAAATTCATGCTCTTATCTTAATTGCATCTGATAAAATAGCAGGTTCAAGAAGTAAAGAAGCAAAACTGTTAGAACGGAAGAATCAGAATCTGCTGCGTAAGCAGCCTGCTCTATTAACGGAAAAAGCAGAGAAAATAAGACAACAGCTAAATGGAATTGCCGAAATTGTTCACGAAGAAATAGGTTACGTTCTCAGAAGTCCTGATACTGGAGCAGAAGTCGAGCATTTTGGATTTCGAGATGGAGTCAGTCAACCGTTGTTCTTTAAGCGAGATATTGACCAGGAAAGAGAAAATAGCGACTTTTCCAAATGGGACCCTCGCGCCCCCCTCAGCTTGGTTTTGCACAAAGACCCTTTGGGTAAAAAAGAAGAGAGTTATGGCAGCTTTTTTGTCTACCGCAAACTAGAACAAAACGTTAAAGCTTGGGAGCAAGATATTAACAACTTGGCCCAGAAGCTCAAAGGTTCTGAACCAGCAGATCCAAGTTTAGCAGGAGCATACACTATGGGACGTTTTCAGGATGGAACACCAGTTGTCCTGCAAAAGACTTTAAGCCGTAAGAAACCTGAAGAGAACAACTTCAACTATATAGATGATCTGCAAGGTTTCAAGTGCCCCTTCCAAGCCCACGCTCGCAAGGTTAATCCTCGTGGCGATATAGAGAGGCTAGCCACACCCGACGTTTCTCTAGAAAAGGAGAAGATGAATCGTATCGTGCGTCGGGGAATTAACTATGGGTCTCTCCCCAGCGAAAATCCTGAAAAGGATGCTGGACTGCTGTTTATGTGCTTCCAAGCTAATTTAGAGAATCAGTTCAACTTAATGCAGAACAAATGGGCTAAAAACCCTAACTTTGTCAAGGAAAAAACAGGCACAGATGTCGTTATTGGTGTTGAAAAGAGAGATGAGCAAGGAAAAGATGTCAAAGAGACATATAAGTGGCCAACTAAGTGGGGCGAGTCAGAGCAGACGGAAGTTGACTTTAGTCATTGGGTAACAATGAAAGGCGGCGAATATTTTTTTGCTCCCAGCATGAGTTTCCTCAAGTCTTTTGCTCCTGCTCCCTGCTGCGATATCGTATTTCGGGGAGTCCCTAAAGAAGAGATCCAAGCTGCTCAGAACATGATTGTTGAACTCAGGAATTACCAGCAACAGAACTGGTCAATTGGTCTAAATGGTGATACCCTTCAGCCCGATAAATTTCTTGCCTTCTTCAACCAGCGAAACCTCTCATTCAAGTTTTATCTTCTAAACCAATTTCCGCTTGGCGACTCCGGTGCCTACGATGAGAACATTACAACACTCAATCAATACGTCGATGATATACGCAGCCAGGAGATTGAGGCAAGCGAATATAAAATCGCTGAACTTGAGGAATATAGAGAATTGGACTGGTCAATTCTTTCACAAACAGATACCTTTAAGCCGGATAGATTTGTTAGTTTTTTTGGAGAACGAGAGCTACCATTCAAGTTTGTTGTAGATAGTGGCAATATTGTGTTGGACGATGAATCTTCCTATGAAGAGAACATCAAAACTTTGACAGACTACATTAGTTCGCTACATCAGTAATTAGGTTATAATGCAGTGACAATCACTCTGAACGCTCGTGGGTTCAGGCTTTCCACTTTATTAAAAATCACTCAATGTTGTACAATTTTGAGTAAAATAGTTTGACAACATTGAGCGCAACTGAGAGCCTGACATTACTGAGCAGGAAATAGAACTAGAGTTTCCTAAATCAAGCAAGTTTTCAGAATTTCGGAAAATTCGACCAAAGGCAACTATGATACTCAACAAATCAATTAAAAAAACCACGCTGATCTCGTTTTTTCTGTTTTTGATCTTAACTGCAACTTTTACCATCTGTGGAGGCAAGCAGGCGATCGCATCTCCCCTAGTCGGTTCTAAAGAAGAAATGGGAGAATGGGAAACCATCCCAATGGGTCCTCCCGAAAGCTGGATGCAGTCTGTTCATACCGTACTCCTTCCCAATGGAAAGGTTTTGAGCGTTAACGGCAGCAGCTTTAGGAACACCCTAGCTAAGAATGACAAAGGGGAATATGTCTTTATAGAAGGAGTGGGAGCAGGAGACTATGATAGCATTAATAATGCCTCCCTTTTCGATCCTAAAACCAAGCAATTAGAGCGCATTGCTTCTCCACCTGCAATGCAATATACGGAGAGCAACGATTTATTTTGTGCTGGTCATTTGCAACTAGACGATGGCAACGTCCTTTTTATTAGTGGAACTGGACGCTATTACCCTGGCGGACGATTTACAGGATCGAGGCAAGCCAATATTTATAATTGGAAAACAGGCGAGTGGTCGCCTGCCGGGCAACTAAAAGATGGGCGTTGGTATCCAACTTTAGTGTCCCTAGCCGATGGCAAAATCGTAATTTTTTCGGGTCTAAAACTTAATGCCCCCAACCAAATTAACCCCAGTATTGAAATCTACGACCCAAAAAGTGGAATATTTCACTACATCGACCTTACAGAAATCGAGAACAGTCCCTTCAACACCTACGTCGAAAGGGCTGATAGTTACGATAGCATTGACCTCTATCCTAGAGTTTTTCCAACTGCTGACGGTAGACTTTTGATTACTGGGGATGAAGCTGGTATTGGTAATGTTTTAGTTCAAAGTAAAAGCAAGAAAAGCTATTTAATGTCCGTCCATGAAGACGAAGTGGGTAAATTATCTGTCAGCTTTGAAGTTGGCCCAGAAAGATTTGAAACTTCTAAAGCTTACGGAACAGCCATTCAAGTTCCCAACTCGGAAGATGTATTACTAATCGCTGGGATGATTGGTACCAATGATATTAATTTTGGACGTGGGGGTAAAACAGATAACTATCCAGGAGCTAAAGTTGCCTCTAGTTTACAGCGTTGGGTGTCTCCCGAA
The DNA here is from genome assembly GCF_020883145.1 of Microcoleus sp. CAWBG27. Taxonomy (NCBI): domain Bacteria; kingdom Bacillati; phylum Cyanobacteriota; class Cyanophyceae; order Oscillatoriales; family Microcoleaceae; genus Microcoleus; species Microcoleus sp. CAWBG27. The sequence goes on along the minus strand of NZ_JAHREU010000091.1, from coordinate 3,415 downwards.
CAAAGCAAAGAAAAAAACGGCAAGTGGGAAACTGTAGAGAAGTTTCTAGACAAACCTCGCGCCAATGTGGAAGCAGTGATTCTGCCCAGCAAGGAAATTTTAGTAGCCAATGGTGGGGAATATCCAGAATACAAGCCTATCTATGAGCCTCTACTCATGATTCCTAATTCCAAGGCTCCAGGAGGCTACAGCATCAAGTCAATGAATTTAGCCAGACTACCCAGACTTTATCATAATGGAGCTATCTTGTTACCAGATGCTCGTGTTTTAACGATTGGTGGTAATGCTAATCGGGTAGCACGGGAAAAAAATGGAACTCTTCACGTTGACATTGGGCGAGATGCTGCAAACAACTACATCCTAGCAGAGCTAACCGACAAATTAGGTCAGCCTAAAGAGTTTAGCCTGGAAAAGTATTACGAATTTCCTCAAAGTTTTTTTGCTAAGGGTGACACAGAACCCTTTGTACCTGCTGAAATTTGGCAAGCTGAAATTTTTAGTCCCCCCTACCTATTCAAACCTGGTCCTCGACCTGAAATTGTAGAAGCTCCTAGCATTCTCAAATATAGTCAATTGGACAAGATATCAGTCAAGGATGCTACCCAAAACGGTTCTTTAGTCTTGATAAAACTGGGTGCAGAAACTCATTCTTTCGATTTGGGGCAGCGATTGGTTGAGTTGCCGATTGAAAAAATAGCTCTGGGGGAGCAGTCTGAAATCAACTTTAAAGCACCAACAAACCCCCATCTTTACCCGCCCGGGTACTACATGATATTCTACCTCAATGATGTAGGCAAACCTTCCCACGCCAAGATGGTGAAGCTAGAAGCTACTGCTTAAAAACATTAGAGCTTACGTTCGACGAGGCTAGAAATCGGATTTCTTTACGTAAGCTCTAAACCAATACCGTTTACTTAAGACCACCCTGGGGGAAAACCCTATGAAAAATAGATACGGAGATTGCTTCGTACCTCGCAATGACCATCTTAAGTAAACCGTATTGAGCTCTAAACATCCTCAAAATTTGTTATCTATTGCGACATCAGCATCGCAGCAACAGTCCGCTCTAAACTCTAGAATAATGGAGTCAATACAATGACACTAACAGACAAAGATTTGCAAAGCCTACCTGGAAATGGCGAAGGTATTGACCCAGATAATCCGGGTAAATATAAAGAATTGCTTGAAGATTTACAGGGCAACATTCTCAACTCTCACGGACGAGATTATAGCGTGTATCTGTTTTTGCAATTCAAGCTAGAGCAAACAGATATGGCAAAGCAGTGGATTCGAGATTTCGCCCAGAAGTATGTAAAATCTGCTAGCCAGCAGGCAGATAGCGCACGTCGGTATAGAGAAGCTCGCATCAATGGCGGTGTATTTAGCAACTTCTTTTTATCACGTAAGGGTTATGAGTATCTGCAAATTCCTCCAGCCAAAATCCCTAGCGATCAACCTTTTCGTTTCGGTATGAAAAATTCTGCTATTCAGAATTCCTTAGGCGATCCATCTTTTAAGGAATGGGAACTAGGGTATCAAGCCGACATTCATGCCTTAGTAATAATGGCAGATGATAGTTTAGTAGACTTACTACAAACAGTTAACAAAGCGATGCAACAAATGCGTCATGTTGCCGAAATTGTTAACCGACAAGATGGTTTTATTCTCAGAAATTCTCGAGGACAATTTGTTGAACATTTTGGCTTTGTTGATAATATCAGTCAACCTTTATTTCTAAAACGGGAAATTGAATTAACAAAAGAAAAGGGGTATGACTTCACAAAATGGGATCCTAGAGCATCTCTCGATCTGATTTTAGTTAAAGACCGCAACGGTAAAACAGAAGACAGTTACGGCAGTTATTTAGTCTTTCGCCACCTAGAACAAAATGTCAAAGGATTTCGTGAAGACCAGCGACAGCTAGCTAACAAACTAAATATAACTGACGATCTAGCTGGTGCGATGGTTGTCGGTCGGTTCTTCGATGGAACGCCACTCACTCTTGAAGATCAACCTCTGTATGCAAACCCGATACGACCGTTGGATACCCTCAACGACTTCGATTACAGTGATGATACACAAGGAACAAAGTGTCCTTTTCACTCTCACCTCCGTAAAAGTAACCCGCGAGGAGATACAGGACGTGTAGTATCTTCGGTTAGTTACGAAGATTCATTACAATTAGAAAGGCGGCATCGCATCGCTCGTCGTGGCGTTAGTTATGGAGAAAATGACCTTACAAAGGAACCTGAAACAGGGTCAGGATTGCTATTTTTGTGTTTTCAAGCTAATATTGAAAATCAATTCAATTTTATCCAAGCAGCATGGTCTAATCAAAAAAACTTCTGCCAAATCAATGTGGGACCCGATCCGCTAATTGGTCAACCCATAGGAACTCAGAACTGGCCGAAAAAGTGGGGGGAATCGGAAACCGAACAATATGACTTTAGCCTGTGGGTTACTCTGAAAGGCGGTGAATACTTTTTTGCTCCTAGTATCAGCTTTATCACAACTATAGGACTTACGTAAAGTTTCTATTTTTAGGGCGTGTTAGCGGAGCCTAAGCCGGGTTATCTGCCATATAAACAGGCAGATTTTGAATCTTTAAGTTACGCGCTCGCCCCCAGAATAAATTCAGCGAATAGTGAAAAAAAAATAGAGATAGTTTGGTTTCAAAATTATTCTCAATTAGAGAATTTGAGCTAAATACAAAAAAAGGAGTTAGCGGGACTTAAACAGAAAATACGATGAAAATAGGTTATAATAGTTACAGAGCAAGCATATAACGTTAAAAAATGATCCATGAAAGAGACAACCCCTGCCGCGATGCCCCCCTGCTTCGATAGATGGTGTCAAAGATTTGACGATATTTTTGGTCATCTTGCCCAAAAACGAGAGTTTAGGAACTATTTAGGGGGATTATTGGGAGAAAGCGAACGAAAAAACCTGTCACAGATGGCAGAAAACGCTGTCGGAGTAACTTACCACAAATTACATCATTTTTTAACAACAGCGCCTTGGTCATTCAATAGACATCTCCAAAATAGTAACGTTTTGTAGTACAATAAGATCATAAAGCTTTTTTGACACAGAAACATGAGCGACATAATAAATCGGGAGCATCCCGGTTTTGTAAATATCCGAATAACAATAGTCCGGAAAGTTTTCAATGACCAACGGTAGAATGCGGGTTCTGGGTTCCAGCCTCTGTGAAATATTAACGGTAGAATGAGGCTTTGGGTCGCTGCTCAAAAAACAGTCCGAGGTATTGGAATAAGTGTAAAATAGTTAAGGAATGAAAATTTAATAACTTCATCATCTACTCATTTGTCGGAACAGCACGGTAATTCCATTTTGGCAAATATTCATCAAAAATAATTTTCATTGTATTCTTAAATCCATCTGCTACTTTTCT
>NZ_JAHREU010000090.1:0-21011 GCF_020883145.1 Microcoleus sp. CAWBG27 | reverse complement strand
ATTGGATGCAACTTTCAACAGTAACATCGGGTAGATTAAGCAGTCTGTCAAGATGAAGATCCATACGGTAGAAATCAATTAGTAGTATCTCATTATACACTTTTCACCAAAAAGCCAGAAGAGCCAAAGCTTGACCACCCAGCATCCAACACAAATTTAGCCAATCTTGTACGAGCTAGACCCTTTACATTCAAGTCTTCAACTGCAATAACATCGTATTGTTTCAACAAGTTTCTCGCAGTCTTAAAGTGAAAATCTTTACGTTTGTCTGCAACTTTTTTGTGTTGCTTGCCCAATTGCTTAACCGCTTTCTGTCTGCGGTTACTTCCTTTTTTGCGACGGGAAACACGTTTTTGAATAACTCTTAAACGCTTTTGTGCTTGACGATAATGTTGAGGTATTGCAACCGTTTCGTTCTCAGAAGTTGTCAAGAATTCCTTTAAACCAAGATCGATACCAGTAATTTTATTTGGGTTAAAGCCTGGTTGGATTTCAGGAACTGTTGCATCTTCTAGACTCAGAGTTACATAATAACCATCGGCTTTTTTAGTAATGGATATCGTTTTGAGCTTAAATCCATCAGGTATTGGGCGATGCAATATAACTTTAACTTTCCCAAACATCGGTAAGTTAATCAGGTTGCCTTGTAAGCACCCATCCTTTATTTGGGGATAAGTAAAAGTGCGGTAACGGTTACGTGCCTTAAATCTTGGTCTACCGCTACGCTTGCCATTATTATCACCTTTTAAGAATCGATCGAATGTTAGTTTTACCCGCTTAACAATGTCTTGTAAAACCTGAGAGTAAATCTCAGCATACCAGGGGTGAGTCTTTTTAAGCTGAGGGAGCGTCCTTTTCTGCGAGTAATAATCGGGATTATCTCTTAGTTCGGGGAGATGGCAAACAAGAGGGCAAGCATTGATAGAACAACGATTCTGTTCGTACCAGTTAAATCGATCGGCCAACAGGTAGTTGTATTGAGCGCACAGCATGGCTAACCATCTGTCAAGCTCAATAACTTGCTGTTTTGTTGGGCGTAGTTTGTACTGGTAAGAAAATCTCATTATTTTGCTGCTTTTACTATTGTATAATACTAGACATCTTGCCAAAAAAATATATGTTATAATCACAAGTTTTGAATTAAATATCTCCCATAATTGTGGAACAGGCATCCTGCCTGTTATTCACAGGCTGTTTGGGAGATGCTTAATCAACTAAAGCAAAACTTTTGATTAGATCTGAAAATTATTTTGCAAGAGGTCTACTACAATTAGGAACAAGATCATCCTCAGATTTGGTCAACTCGCCCTCCTACGTTAACCCGCCTATCCATCCCGACACTAACCTGAGTACAGGTATAGTATCGGACTTGCGGCGAATCAACCTAAACAATACAATTTTCTAGATACCCGCAGCTATTGAGGAACAGCCCGATGAGTTCAGTCCTCCAGTCTTCAGAACAGGCTATTGATACACCATCTATTTCCCATTCTGCCCCTTACTCAAAATCAGACCTGTTTCTGCGCAATCGCCTCAAAGTAGTAGAGGACTTGTGGGAATCGGTGCTGCGACAGGAGTGCGGGCAGGAATTGGTGGATTTGCTCCAACAAATGCGATCGGTCAATTCGGCCGAGGGACAAGCCACTCACTTTCGCGAGTCGAATGTCCTACAGCTAATCGAAAAGCTCGATCTCAACGCCGCCATCCGCGCCGCTCGCGCTTTTGCACTGTATTTTCAGTTAATCAACATTGTCGAACAGCACTACGAACAGCGAGACCAACAGCTAGCTTACACTGGCAGCAACGATGCTGGCGGGCGGATGTTTGCTAAGCTGCCGGGACAAGCAACGGATGCGCCCGATCGCCCGCGGCACAGGGAAGGCCCCGCCCAAACAGCTCTGAGCAAGGTAGACAGCAGCGAGGCGATCGCCAAAGACGCCGGAACATTTCACCAACTGTTCCCGATGCTACTGCGCTTGAACGTACCCAGCCAGCAAATCCAGCGCTTGATCGATCAGTTAGATATCCGCTTAGTATTCACCGCCCACCCGACGGAAATTGTCCGCAACACGATCCGCACTAAGCAGCGGCGGATGGCGAAGATTCTCCAAAAGCTAGACCAAGTTGACGAGAAATTTCAGGTACTCGGGGCCGACTCAGAAAGCCCCTACCCGGTGTCTTCCTGGGAAGCTGCGGCTCTCCAAGAGCAACTGATGGAAGAAATTCGCCTCTGGTGGCGCACTGACGAACTGCACCAGTTCAAACCGACTGTACTTGACGAGGTGGAGTACACCCTGCACTACTTCGACGAAGTGCTGTTTGATGCGATTCCTGAGCTGTACCAACGCTTAAAGCAAGCGCTGCACGCTTCTTTCCCTTACCTGAAACCACCTAGTTACAATTTTTGCAAGTTCGGTTCTTGGGTAGGCTCCGACAGAGACGGCAATCCTTCTGTCACCCCAAAAGTTACCTGGCAAACTGCTTGCTATCAACGCCATTTAGTGCTGTGCAAGTACATCAATGCGGTGAAGCGGTTGAACGAACTTTTGAGTTTGTCGCTGCACTGGAGCGACGTATTGCCGGAATTGCTCGAATCGCTCGATCGCGACAAATCAGAATTTCCCGAGGTTTACGAGCAGTGGGCGATCCGCTACCGTCAAGAGCCCTATCGGTTGAAACTCGCTTACGTACTCCAGCGACTGGAAAATACGCGCGATCGCAACTGGCGCCTCTACAAAGGAGACGAGTTGCAGCGGGAGCGCGAAGCCTTGTCAGAACATCCCGGAATGACCGGCCTTTATCGATCGGGAACCGAGTTTTTGACCGAGTTGCAGCTCATCGAGCGCAATTTAACCGAAACCGGTTTAAGCTGTCGGGACTTAGAAAATCTGCTATGTCAAATAGAAATCTACGGATTTAACTTGGCTTACCTAGATATCCGCCAAGAGTCAACAGTACACTCCGACGCTTTGAGCGAAATTGCAGAATACTTGCAAATTTTGCCCAAGCCTTACAATCAAATGTCAGAAAGCGATCGAGTGATCTGGCTAGCAACAGAACTGCAAACTCGCCGCCCATTAATTCCCGCAGAATTGCCATTTTCTCCCAAAACTTGCGAGACAATTAATACCTTCCGCATATTGCGGCAAATGCACCAGGAGTTCGGCCCGGAAATTTGCGAAACCTACGTCATCAGCATGACCCACGATGTCAGCGATATGCTGGCGGTTTTGTTGCTAGCAAAAGAATCAGGACTTTACGATCCAGCTACAGGAATTAGCAGCATTCAAGTAGTCCCATTGTTTGAAACAGTGGAAGACTTGAAAAAAGCGCCTAAAGTAATGCAGGAGGCATTTGAACTGCCACTTTATCGAGCTTTATTAGCCGGAGGATACGCCCAACAAACAGCAAAAGAAAGCGAACAAAATCTAGACTGTCCAATCCGAAAACTCAAATTGCAAGAGGTGATGCTGGGCTATTCGGACAGTAATAAAGATTCGGGTTTCCTCAGCAGCAATTGGGAAATCCACAAAGCTCAAAAAGCTTTGCAAATGGTTGCGGAAAAGCACGAAGTAGAATTGCGAATTTTTCACGGCCGTGGCGGTTCGGTAGGGCGCGGCGGCGGGCCTGCTTACAAAGCGATTTTGGCTCAGCCCGGAAAGAGTATCAGCGGGCGAATTAAGATTACCGAACAAGGCGAAGTTTTGGCTTCTAAATATTCTTTGCCGGAGTTGGCGCTTTACAATTTAGAAACCGTGGCGGCGGCGGTAATTCAAGCTAGTTTGCTGCACACAGGTTTCGATGGCATCGACTCTTGGAACGAGATTATGGAAGAGTTATCGGCGAAATCGCGATCGCACTACCGTAATTTAATCTACGAACAGCCAGATTTAGTAGATTTCTTCCACCACGTTACCCCGATTCAAGAAATCAGTCAGTTGCAAATTAGTTCTCGCCCAGCCCGTCGCGGCGGGAAGAAAGACATCAGCGGTTTGCGAGCAATTCCGTGGGTGTTTAGCTGGACTCAAAGCCGCTTTTTGCTGCCTTCTTGGTACGGTGTCGGCACAGCTTTACAAGAGTATTTGCTGGAAGAACCGGAAGAACACATGAAACTTTTGCAGTATTTCTACTTGAAATGGCCATTTTTTAGAATGGTAATTTCCAAGGTAGAAATGACATTATCTAAGGTAGATTTGCAGATTGCAGAACACTACGTGCAGGAGTTGGCGTTACCGGCAGACAGAGAGCGATTTAAGGCTTTATTCGAGCAAATTGCTGCCGAATTCTACTTGATTCGTAATTTGGTTTTAACTATTACCGGACACCAGAGTTTGTTGGATGGAGATCCATCGCTTCAGCGTTCTGTGCAATTACGAAATGCCACAATTGTGCCTTTGGGTTTGTTGCAGGTTTCGCTGCTGAAGCGCTTGCGGCAACATGGTACTGGCGGAGTACCTGGGGTAATTCACTCGCGTTACAGCAAGGGTGAGTTGTTGCGAGGAGCTCTGCTGACGATTAATGGTATTGCCGCAGGGATGCGGAATACAGGCTAAAAAACAGGTTTGTAGTGAGGACTTCAGTCCTGCTTTTTCTGAGGACTAAAGTCTTCACTACCAGAAAATTGGGATTAGAGCCTCCCCCTTAAGCGGGGGAATTTCTCCATATTTCTGGAGAGAATAGAGAGTTTCTATGATAAATGTGTTATCATAGGAACAGGAGGAAACAAAGATGCTCGTTCTCGAATTCAAGGCTTACGCAAAACCAGATCAATTCCAGGGAGTCGATGAAGCGATTAGAATTTGTCAATTCATTCGCAACAAATCGATCCGACTGTGGATGGATGGTGATGCTAAATCTTGGTTCGATCTTTCTAAATATTGTGCGATTTGGGCAAAAGAATTTGACTTTGCCAATAAGTTAGGTGCGATGGCCCGACAGGCTAGTGCGGAAAGAGCATGGGCTAGTATTTCTCGATTCTATGAAAACGTCAAAAAAGGCATTAAAGGCAAAAGAGTTGGGTTTCCTAAATTCCAGAAAGACTGTCGTTCTGTTGAGTACAAAACTAATTCTTGGAAGCTCTCATTCGATAGAAAATCAATCACCTTTACCGATAAGTGTGGAATTGGCAGACTGAAGTTAAAAGGTACTCGCGATCTTAATTTCTATCAACCAGACCAGATTAAAAGGGTACGGTTAGTTAAACGAGCAGATGGATATTATGTCCAATTCTGCATTCAAGTAGACCGATTAGAAACTGTTCCAATGACAGGAAAAACAATTGGATTAGATGTGGGCTTGAAAGAGTTTTATACTGATTCAAATGGTGAAATGGTTGATAATCCGAGATTTCTGCGTAGAGGTGAAACGCGGTTGAAACGTGCCGGGCGTCTTGTAAGTCGGAAAGTCAAGGGTGGGTCAAATCGCCGCAAAGCTAGAGTGATTTTAGGTAAGCGACATCTCAAAATAAGTAGACAGCGTAAAGACCATGCAATTAAGCTTGCCAGGTGCGTAATCACATCAAACGATGTAGTAGTTTATGAAGATTTGAGAGTGTCTAACATGATTAAAAATCATTGTCTGGCAAAATCAATTAGCGATGTTTCTTGGTATCAGTTCAGAGTGTTCTTAGAATACTTTGGGAAAGTGTTTGGTCGGATTACCATCGCGGTAAATCCTGCATACACCAGTCAAGAATGCAGTAATTGTGGGGAAGTCGTTAAAAAATCTCTATCCACTCGAACCCATGCTTGTAAGTGTGGATGTGAAATGGATAGAGATCGTAATGCCGCAATTAATATCCTTAATCGCGGGATAGGTACGACGGGGCACGTCGGAACTTCTGTACTCGATACAGTAAACGCTTAGGGAGATTGGATCTCTGGATCTGGTGCAGCAATGTTCTTGATTTAAGTCCGGTCTAGGATCTAAGAATCACCGTCGCTTGGGCGCGGTGAGTGTCAAGAACATATTTTACACGGTTTGATCGTTCAGACTTTAGCCCTCATTTCAGTGGTTCGATCGCCCAGACTTGAATTCTGATTTTCCTCAATCAAGAACTTAAGATTCCTTACGGGGAATTTTCCCACTCAGGGGTAAGCTGGCGGAAATTGTATTTAGACGCGCCGGGGTGACAAGTAACGCAACTGCTGATATTTGCTGGTTGTGGCAGCTTGACTCTGGGGTGCAAAGCTTTGAAATAGCGAGAGCTCGCGACTCGGTAAGCTAGTTCTTCGTCTTTGCCTTCGGGCCGGGAAAAAGTTTGCAGGTAATTCCACACTAGCAACCGGGGCGGGTCTACTAGGAGTTTCAATGTTTGTCCGTAGTGTTGGGAATCTTGCAACAAGCGACGCCAGGTTTCTGTTGGCAATACTTGCGGGGGTAAGCCGATGTGACAGGTGGCGCAGTTTTCTAGGTAGAGTTGCTGTCCGAGTTGATAGCGTTCGGGGATGCGATCGACATTGCCATTATCTTCAATAGCAGACACTTGAGCAAGTCGCGCTGGAGTGTTGGAGCTCGCAGTCTGGGCTGCCACCCATCCGCCTCCTGTACAGCAGACAATTATCAACACCAGCAATGTTGAGTAAAGCCCCCGCAAGCCACGAGAGCGATACTTGGGGGGAGTTTCGTGATTCATTCTGTTTCTGCGTTCTGCCTGCTAATTTCTGCGGTCTGGAGGAGTTTTTTCCCAGCCCGCATGGATGGGTTTTCTAGATCACTGGTATGCTCATGCCTTCGCGGGCCAAGCAGCTATTGGCGAATGCTGCCTGCACGTCTGCTTCGACGCGATCGAGAAAATTGTCGTCGTGACCCGGATCGTGGTGAAACATCACGATCTTTTTGACTCCCGCAGCTTTCGCTATTTCTACTCCGGCTTGCCAAGTTGAGTGTCCCCAGCCGACTTTTGGGTTTTTGAAGTCGTAATACTCTTCGTTGGTGTAGTTGGCGTCGTAAATCAGCACGTCTGCGTCGCGAGCTAGGTGTACTACATTTTCGTCCAGCCGATCGGGAAAATGCTCTGTATCGGTGCAGTAGACCGCCGTGTGTCCCTCCCAGGTGACTCGATATCCGATCGCAGTATTGGGGTGATTGAGCAGGGCCGTTTCGACTTTCACATCGTCGAGTTCGAGAATATCCCCTGGCGTCAAATCGTTAAATTTGAGGTCTGACTGCATCACCTGGATGGGGACTGGAAAATTGGGGTGGTGCATTTGATCGGCAAGACGCTGTTTGATTGTAGTGCCGTTGGGGGCGATCGCTCCGTAAATGTGAAAGCAGTTCCCCGGGATAAAAGCAGGAGTAAAGAATGGAAATCCTTGAATGTGATCCCAGTGAGTGTGGCTGAAAAACATATGGGCTTCGACCGGCATTTGTCGCAGCAGGTTGAGGCCCAGAACTCGCAGACCGGTGCCACCATCAAAAATCAGGCGTTTTTTCCCCAAGCGCATTTCTACGCAAGAGGTATTACCTCCGTAGCGAATTGTTTTGCTGCCGGGGGTGGCGATGCTGCCCCGCACGCCCCAAAACTGAACGACAAACTCGGTCAAAGGACTATTTTCCATACTGGCTTTCTGATCGGAAGGCTCTGGAGTGGTTTGAGAGGGTGCGGAATCTGGCATCTTTTTTAGGTTTGGGCGCAGGAACTTGGGAGTTGAGATCTTAGTGTTTAGTTTTTAGTGTTTTGTTTTTAGCAATCCGTACTATAAAACGCTTTATAGGAAACTATCCGAGTACCAAACTCGGAAATCAGACTTACCGAACACTTGGGTTGTTAGAAGCCTCAACCTGTGCGCGATCGGTTGCTGTAACAGATATCACGCTTTAGAGACCATTTTTGCACCCTGTGGGCTGCCCGGCGTGCGGAACTGTCCTGAGATTAAGATAGCGTTGATGTCAGTATTCGGGTAAATTTTCCTCAAAAGTAGAACGCACTCGCCCGCTTGCTGAGAATTTGCGCTTAATCTTACTCTATGACTAGGATTTTTTTCAAGATTGTGCCGGGGGTGGCTCTTTGAGGAATCCCGTTCCGGTGACTGGGGATTCACCAATGATTTTAGATTCTAGCCACCCCCCTCCTCGACTGCACGTCCTAGACGTGGATCGGTTGCATTAAGTTCGGCTTCCTGAATTGTTACTCGGGTTGCAGTCGAGGATGCAGGCGCTTGGAACCTATTTGCGATCGGCTGCGATGCACTTTTCGACTAACGGCATTACTAGATCGACATCTTGCCAACCCAGAATTTCGGTCACTTTTTTCTCCAAATTTTTGTAGGTTCTAAAAAATTCGGCTATTTCGTCCAAGCGGTGTGGGGCTACGTCTTTGAGGGACTTATAGTGAGCGTAACGGGGGTCTTTGTCGGGAACGCACAGCAGTTTTTCATCTCTGTCGCCTCCGTCGATCATTTCCAGCATTCCGATCGGGCGGGCCGCGATGATGCACCCTGGAAATGTGGGCTCGTCCATCATTACCATGCCGTCGAGGGGGTCACCGTCATCGGCTAAGGTGTTGGGTATGAAGCCATAGTCGCAAGGGTATTGCACTGAGGCATAGAGCACGCGATCGAGTGCAAAAGCTTGCATCTCTTTATCAAACTCGTATTTGTTTTTGCTACCGGCGGTAATTTCGATCAGGACGTTAAGCAGTCCTGGTTTCGGCTGTGCCGGAATTAGCGATAAGTCCACAATAATATCTCCACGTTAACAGACGATCGGGGATGAGCGCTAGTTGCCAAACCCCTTTGATAGCATTTTACGGGCGATCGGGATCGATGCTGCACCAGATTGAGAGAAAGCCTGGACGGGCGGGACGCCCATCCCACTGAAGATATACCGGACGGGCGGGACGCCCATCCCACAGTTTGACAGGGGAATGCTTTGTTTGGGCGATCGGCAGATATTTTCAGTCTTAGCATTCGATCGCTACGCGGAATCTCATGTTTTTACAATAATGATTTTCAATTTTAACCACTGACTGAGTTCACTTGCTAACCACTCGATTTCTGATGCACTTAGTCCTTGCTTTTTTCCTAGTTTATATTTTGATTTTCCCGATGTAACAATTATCTGAGAAGCTTGGTATCCTGCAATCTTTTCAATTTCTAAGCGACAAATATCCTGTCTGGGGGAAGAGCGACAATAATTCCATTTCAACCCGAACAGATCGCCGCTATAGGATATTTGCTGGCGATCGATTCTGAGATGCAATTCCCGAAACATTGCAAACAAATACATTATTACACCCACTATTAAAAATCCTAATATCGTCACCCAAAATTTCCTATCTGGTAGACTGTCATAAGTGCTCCACAATCTGAGAGTCGCAGCAACTTCCGTCGCAAACAAGAAAACTAAACCAAAACCGACTCCTTTTGGCGGAATTACAATCTCGATCGACTCAGCATTTTTTGCTAATTTAATCTCGCTACCTTGCGGCTGCAATGCCCTAATATTTTTAGATATCTGGCGGGGATTTTTGAGCGATAGCAATGCTTCCTCAGCCGAAGATAACCGTTTATCCAAGCTAGGTTCTGTCATCCACTCCAGCCAATCGATTAAATCTGGGTTAAGTTGGGATGCGCGATCGGCAAATTGAATTTTCAAATCCTGCTGCGACATTTCCGTGGGATGCAAACCCGTTACCAAATAAATCAAAGTTGCACCTAAACCGTACAAGTCGGAAGCCGGAACCGATCGCCCACCAAATTGTTCCGGTGCCATATATCCATAAGTTCCTACTACTGTAATTGTGCCGCCAAATTTTGCAGCTTGGTTCTGCACTGAACCGAAATCAACTAAATAAACTTGTCCGACGGAGTGACCGGATCGGCTGTGCAGTAAAATATTGCTGGGTTTAATGTCGCGATGAATAACAGGCACTTCTTATTCGTGCAAATAAATCAAAATTTCTAACAGCGATTTAGCTAATTCTTTGACCTCGCTTTCGCTAAAAGTACGTCCAGCTTTTAAATGCTCTTCTAAAGTTTTCCCCTTTACATAAGTCTGTACCAGGGCAAAGTTTTTACTGTCTAATTCGTCAATTTCCAGGTAGTCGAGGTAGCGAGGAATTGCTGGGTGATCGAGTGCCTTTAAAGTTTCCGATTCCCGTTCAAATAGCTTGAGGTCTTGCCATTCAAAATCGCTACCAAGAAATAGCTGTTTGATAACAACTAACTCTTGAGTTTGCAAATCACGAGCCCGCAGCGTTTGGCGACCTGTTTGTTTTCCCAGTTGCCACTGCACTTCGTAGCGTTCTGCTAATACTTTCGCCGTCATGTTTTTTACCTTAATTTTGGTTCTATTATGTTCTATAAATCGCATAATTTAGATTACAGTCCACTTTCTTGTTGATACCACCGGGCAAAAAGCTTGCTGCTTATCCCCATTGATATTCCTGCAATTAGCGACGGCGCAAAAATGAAAAAAATTCGATCGTATAATGAGGGTGTATATGAGTGTAGAGAAACATCATAATGAATCATAAAACTTGCGAAGAAAAAGGAAACCACTTTCCCCGGATCGAATACAATAAAAAATCCCAGGCTTATCAAAGTGCAGATTCCTGTACCGATCGCAGTTATAACCTGTCGGTTAAGTTTGGGATTAGTTAGGGGATAAAAATACAATCGCGTCACAATTGCGATGATTATTCCGTTTAAAAATCCCAGCAGCAATCCGAGGAAAATACCGAGAATTCCTCCGGCTATTGTCCCGAAAATCGGAAAAAAAAAGGTGCCGTAAATTGCTGCACAAGCTCCTACAGATACAGTTCCTGCCCCGATGCTGCGCCAAATCGCATCGCAGAAAAATTCGCCAGTATCCACCCTTCTTCCCTGTCTCAATGCCAGGGAATATTTATCTATTTGCTGCGGTTTTTCGAGAACTTCTTTTGCAATCTGGACTGAGGCGGGACGGCGCTCTAAACTGGGATGCGTCATCCACTTCAACCAGTTGGTAAAACCGGGACTTAGTTCGGTAAATTGCTCGAATTCAATCTGCAAATCTTGCTGTGGTAAATCGGCTGGATGCTGCTTGGTAATTAAGGCGATTAATGTGGCTCCCAATCCGTATAAATCGGAAGCGGGAACTGCTCTCCCGCCAAATTGTTCGGGCGGCATATAGCCGTAGGTTCCGACAACGGTGACTGTTTTTCCCTGTTGCGTGGCTAGGGTTTGAACTGCACCGAAATCGACGAGGTAGACTTCGCCGACGCTGTTTCCCGATCGATTTTTGAGTAAAATATTGCTCAGTTTAATGTCGCGGTGAATCACCGGGGGCTGTCGCTGGTGTAGGTAGGCGAGGATGTTTAGTAATGCTGCGGCTAATTGTTTGACTTCGTTTTCGCTGAAAGTGCGGCCGTCTGAAAGATATTCTTGGAGGGATTTGGCTTCGATGTAACTCTGAACTAGGGCGAATCCTTTGCGGCTGGGTGTGTCGATTTCAAAGGAGTCTAGATATTGGGGAATTGCGGGATGCGATAGGGATTTTAAGGTTTCGACTTCTCTCTCGAACAGTTTTAAGTCTTCCCAGTTAAAGTCGCTGCTGAATGAGAGCAGTTTGACTACTACTTGCTGTTGGGTTTCTAAGTCTCGGGCGAGCAGTGTTTGCCGTCCGGCTTGCTTGCCGAGTCGCCGATCGCACTTATACCGATTTCCTAATATTTCTCCTAACAAATCCCCGATGTTTTGTCCGCTCATGTTCACCTGCCACTGAAGCGATTGAACCCACCTTAGCTGGCCAAGCTGCAATTGTCTGCACTTGTTTAAGCGATTTAGATCGAACCTGGTGGTATAGCGGTTCTCACAAAGATGAGGTACGTTGTTGGGCTTCAGCCCTCTTTGTCTGGGTGGTTTTGTAAGCTGTCAGTCATACCTCATCTTTTTGAGAAAGGCTATATCGCAATTAATATTACCCACACTCAGGAAACGGCACGTCCAGTTTCCCTAGGATCGATCGGGCTAGGGAAACGGCATTGCCGTTTCCTCCTAGCGAGCTCAGAGTGATTGTTTTGGAGTACGAACGCCGCACGATGCCTTGTCCGACATTGCTACGGCAAAAAACTTTTTTTTGCCAAAGAACCAGCGCCTTTAAACACCATAAAAATGCCCCTGATTCAAGCTTAAATTTAACGTTGAATTTGTTTGTAAATTGACTGCACTACATCTAGCATGGTCATGAGTTGGTGCCATTCGGGAGCGTCTGGTTGGTAGCTTTTCGCCCGCTGAGTTTTTAAACTCTGGTGCAATAGATTCAGCAGCGTCTCTGGAGACTGAAACGAGTTATCATCTTCATCTTTTGGGCTGGAGGCTGCATTTTCTATGGTTTCTTTGATGCTTTGTGCCTTATCTGCCAGACTCAAAGCTCTGCCCGCCATGTTTTCTGGCATTTTTGGCCGTTCCGACAAAGACTGGCGGGTCAGTTCTTCGAGCAGTTGGCGGACTTGAGCCACCCATTCGAGATCGTTTACCGAAAACGAATCAGATTTAAACGCTTGTCCCTGTGGTCTTTGCTGAATGCTTTGTAATTTTTGGAGCAGGGGGAGAGACTTTTGAGTGATGTTTTCGGGGATTCTGGGGATATCTGACAGCGAGCTGCGGGCAATCTCTAGCAATAGTTGGTAAACCTGATCTACCGACTCAATATCTCCCGATTGCGAATTCCAATTATCCATAACTGATGCTAGTAGTTTTCTATATCTAAGACTAGAACGTTAGCTTTCTGCTGAAAGCAAGTTGCTTTTAAGAGCCGCCAAAGTTATTAAGACTTACGGGCGCGGGGTAAAAAACCCGGTTTTTGAGTGGATGTTAGGTCGCCTTTGCCCCAGATTTTGCTTAGAAACTGGGTAATGCTGGCGCAAGTCCTAATTGTTTTTTAAGCTCTTCTGAAGGTAGAAGTGCTGTGTTTGTTGTCGCCAAACACCGCACAATGCGGGTATCTGGCGGTGGCGAGGCAAGCGATCCCAAGTCCGGTTATCTAACAATCATACCTGTTGGAGCTGATTTAAAATTGCCCCAACAGGATATTAAGGTTAATTGATTGGACGGGAGGTGCACCCCCGATCGCGATCGCCCCCGCCCGCACCGGGCGCCGCTGCTATTTGTCTGTGAGATTCCATACGCCGTCCCAGTTTAGTACGTCGGGAGGGCTGAGCTTATATAACCCGCAGCGATCGACGTGCAGTTTAGCTGCCTTGTTTTTGGGTTCAATGTCCAGAACAAGGGTAAATTCGCGTTCTGCGTCTCTAAAAGCTTGCTTGGCTTTTGGTTCTAAGACTTTCTTAAACTCGCTGAGGAGTTTTTTGACGCGATCGAGTCCCAGATTTTCAAATTCCTCCTCTAACATTTCTACAACTGTCTCGGAGGCTTTAATTTTAATTTTAGCCTGCAATAGCTGCCTGATCTGTGCTGGTTTCAGCCTTTTAATTTTAGGATTTGATGGTTCTAAGATGTCTGCTTCCAACAGTTTTTTAACCTCGCCCTCTTGCAAGGATTGAATATCGTCTGCTGATAGCTGCTTGATTTTGGCTTGCAGCAACATTTTGGCTTCATCTTCCGAGAGGTTTTTGAGACCTTCCAATTTCAACAGTTGGATTTCTGGCTGCAACAGCACGATTAGTTTATCTGCTTCAGACAGATTTTTGGGATCGTACTCTGACAGCTTTTTGAGTTGATATAACAACTTCTTTAGTTCGTATTCCAACTGTTCCTCGACACTGTAGGAAAGTTTTTTGATTTCTGTCTCCGGCATTTGGGCGACATCATCTAAGATATTTTTCACCTCACTGTCAGATAGTCTGTGAGTGACTGGCGTTTTGTAATGTTCGCGACCCTTATTATAATGTTCTACAACTTGTTGCTGTTTTTCGGTTAGTGACTTGCCAATGGGCGAGTATCCTTCTTTGATGCCGACGAGTTCGTAAATGATAACTGGTTCGCTTTTGCCTTTGACGGTAATGAAGTCGAGTTCCCGCACGTAGACTCTCTCGTGATAATGTTTGTAGGTATTGTCACTAATAATTAAGTCAGTTCCGTACTGCTTGCTGGCGCCTTCTAAGCGAGAGGCGAGGTTGACGCCATCTCCTATAGAAGTCAATTCCATGCGTTTACTTGAGCCAATGTTGCCACTGACAACTTGATCGGAATGTATGCCCATACCAATACTGATGGGCAACTCACCATTAGCTATACGATCGAGATTGAATTTATCGAGTTCTGCTCGCATTTTCACTGCCGTTTGCATCGCGCACCAAGCATGATCTTCTAGGGGCGCCGGAGAGCCGAAAACTGCCATCAGAGCGTCGCCGATGTATTTGTCGAGAGTGCCTCCGTACTCGAATACGACATCTACCATCACTTCAAAATACTTGTTGAGCATCACCACCACTTCTTCAGCTTGCAATTTTTCCGTAAGTGTGGTATAGCTGCGAATATCTGAGAACAGCACCGAAACTTCCTTGCGCTTGCCGCCCAATCCTGTATCCCCTGAAGCTAACAGCGCTTCGGCTACTTCTGGGGTCATGTAACGGTACATCAAGTTTTTGACTTGCTTGGCGCTGCTAATATCTTCCATGACGACTAACGCGCCGTTGACTTTGTTGGGATCGGTAGCATCGGTCATTGAGTTGATCGAGAGATTGATACTCTGCGATTTTCCTTCACAGGAGAGCAAAATTTGATCGGGGTAATACTGCTGGCGATCGTTATCGTCTTCTGGAGACAAAGACGCATCGAACCACTTGGCAAAATCGCCTTTTTCTAACTTAATTAACTCGCGCAAAGATTGGCCTTCTGCTAATTCTGCCTCGCTGACACCGAGTAATTTTTGGGCGCTGGGATTTGTCGCAACTATATTGCCTTTTTTATCTGTAGAAATCACGCCGTTAGTCAGGGCGTGCAGCATATCTTTTTGTCTTTGTTCTTGCTGTTTGACTTCTGCAAACAGTTTGGCATTTTGCAGGGCCACTCCTGCTTGGATGTTAAACGACTGCATAAAGTCCAGGTCGTTTTTATTGAAACTCGCTTTCCATTGTTCGGGGGCGTGAGGCCAATCTGCCGGGTTGTAGGGTGGGAATTCTCCTTGTCGTTTTTTGTTGACTAACTGCGTAACTCCAATCAATTTGTTGTCGGAGTTAAACACTGGCATACACAGCATACTGCAAGTGCGGTAGCCTGTTTTTTGGTCTGTTTCTATGGCAGTTTTGGCGCGGGGGTCGTCGTACACGTCAAAGGAAATCAGCAGGTGTTCGCCGGATTGGGCGACGATTCCTGCAAAACCGGCTGTTCTGGGTATGGAAATTTTTGTCAGTATGCCTTCTTTGTTGGGGAGTTTCGTCCACAGTACATCTTTATCTTCGTCTATCAGCCACAGGGTGCTGCGATCGGCATTCATGAGTTTTTTGGCCTGATCCATGACCCTTTTAAGGGTATCTTCTAAGTCGAGACTGCTCTTAGAAAGAGCGTTTACGGCATTCATCAGCGCTTCGGCTGCCCGCTGTCTCTGGGTTGCTGCGTAGAAAGATTTGGAGGATTCTAGAATTAGGCGAATCGAGGGAGAAAATTCATTGAAAACTCGTTCGTCTTCTTCCGTAAATCCAGCCCTGTCGATTTGTTGGTCTAAACTAGCGTGATTTTGGTGATCCGGTTTTAGTTTATTAATCAGTTGAACGACTGCTACTAATTCGTTTGTTCCTTCCTTTAGCAGGGGCATTGCCAGCATTGTATAAGTGCGGTAGCCCGTTTTTTCTTCAACTTTTTTGGCGTTAGCCGATCGCGAGTCGTTGTAAAAATCGTAAGGGATGTTAACCACTTTTTTCTTTGTGGCTACTTCTCCGGCGATGCCAACATGGGCGGGAACTCTGATTTCTATGCTTTCGCCATTTTCGTCTTTAGCAACTTTCGCCCAGAGTTCATTTTTCTCGTCGTCTAATAAAAATATCGTAGTGCGATCGGCATTGAGCAATTCCCCTGTTTTGAGGGTAATCGACTGCAACATATCGTTGAGGATAGCGTCAAATCCCTCGCTCTCCAGGATGTTATCGAGCATTCCCAGGGTTTGATTGACAACCTTAAGTTTTTCTTCTACTTCCTTAACTGCTGCTACGGAACTTTCCTTATTTAGGTGAGCAAGAATGTTTGTGACTCCTTGGCGCGGGATAATTGCACTGCTGCTGGTAGGGGCAGGGGCAGCCACACGTTCGGGTTCGGGAGGAGGCGTAGGGGTAGAGTAGGGTTGATTATTTTCACTGCTGATAGGAGTGACATCTATCACGTTGTCGAGAGAAGAGTAATTTGTGGAAGATGCAGGAGGATTCATAGACCTTTACAGAAGCTTAAGTGTAAGGGTTAGTCTAAGCTAGGACAGCGGGCAAGTTCATCTTTTGAGTCAGACAGGTCGCACAAGACTCAAGTAGGTGTGAAACTATTTCCCAGTTTACAGAAGTCCGAGCCTAGAGCAAGGGAGGTTCAGTTGGCATTGCTGCTCAACTGCTAGTAATACGGTAAAGCCACGGTGTGATTGCTGGAATCTTTTTAGAGATTGTGAATGGTGTTTTAATGGTTTATCGAAAATTTGGGTCTAAAACCCCGTCGTTCTACGACGGCTTTTGGTAGAATTGTACCAGTGGTAAAGGTAATCAACCACTTAAAAAACCTTGCTGTCGAAAGACGAAGCGCTGAACAAGAGACAATTGAATCTATGCGGTTCTGCTGCATTGTTCTAGCTTCCTCCTGGCAGCAGGTAAAAGATTCACAGGAACACTGGCGATCGGGTTTTGAAGCATATTTGTTTCAAGGTAAACAGGACTTGCAGCAATGCAACTAGGGTAGGGCATACCCGAAGTAACGCTTGGGGAGAGTTTCACCTCTGGCGCGAGACAACGCAAGGAATCTAGGTTAAGTGATCTCGGTGAGCCAAGAATCTCCGTGCGTTCACGCCGGAGAGTGTCAATAACTGATTTTGGCATTGTGCGCCCGCTTGAATTAGGTTTGCCCTGTTGCAGAGATCGCCCGCAGGAACAGGAATGCGTGTTGCGGGACTGCTGAAAAAGGGATGGCATTGTAGGACTAGCCGCAATTGTGACACCACCAGTTGTTGGTGATGTGTGCCCTTCTGTACACAATTGTGGTTTTTAACTAGAATTTCTGTCAATTTTACTGCTATACCCTTGAACGCCTAGACTAAAGTCAGGGGCTGTGAGCTTTTTTTTGTAAGATTTGCGGTTGTTATTTTCAGTGTAACCTCCGACTCGGAAAAAAAGTCCGCCTTTTGACCCCCCGATCGCCCGGAGGGTCAGATTAAGTTTTGAAGAACTGAGTTTGACTCCGTTCGATCGTCGGTTGTCCGTTGCAGTTTTTTTGCAGTTTTGGGCATTGAAACTGGTTTTTTAACTCTCCATATTTCCTTCAAACCGTTTGGGAGACTCGGAACGGTGAGTAAAAGGAAGAGCAAGAAGACTTTCGTTATCGATCGCCATGAAGTCAGAAGACTTAGACAGCAAGCTCGATCGCGATTCATATTTTACGTCAAGTTAGGTGGATTTACTGACAACAGTATTTTCGATTGGCGATGCGGGAGCAATGCTGCTACTTTGAGGGTTTGGCGGACTGACTTTGGCGCAATCCGGCGGCTTCGACGAGTAGCGATTCGGCAAAGGCGATCGCCTCTGTGGCCGATCGACCGCTGGCGAGTTGGGCGAGCTCTTCCCGGCGCTGCTGGCTGTTGAGAACGGCAACTCTGACTACAGTTCGTTCGCCCGATTCGGAGTTGGCTGCTTCGCCGATAGTTGATTCTGCTGCGATCGTCTGTTTGTTGACGCGAAAATGACAATCAGCCATCGCGGCGATTAGCGGCTGGTGGGTGACGCACAAAACTTGGTGTTTGTCGGAGAGTTGATAGAGCTTTTTGGCGATCGCACCGGCGACTCTCCCGGAGACTCCGGCATCGATTTCGTCAAAAATTAGGGTTCCGGCGCTTTCTATTTGGGAAAAACAGGCTTTGATGGCGAGTAGAAAGCGGCTCATTTCTCCCCCGGAGGCGATCGCCCCTAAAGGTTGCAGCGGTTCCCCCGGGTTGGGGCTGAAACAAAAGGCAATTTGGTCGGCACCGGTGGCGGTTGGGCTACAGGGCGAGATCTCGACTTGAAATTGGACTTTTTCCATGGCTAAGGGCTTAAGTTCTCCCACGAGGTGGGTTTCGAGTTTCAGGGCTGCTTCGCGCCGCAGGATGGTGAGGTGGCTGCAAGCATCTTTTAATTGCTCTAGAGCGGTCTGATATGCGAGTTCTAAGGCTTCCATTGACTCGCCTCCTTTTAAAAGTTCGTTTAGTTCGTTTTGGATGCTGTGGTAGTAGGCGATCGCTTCTGAGAGCTGCCCGTATTTGCGGCAAATTTGTTTGAGTTCGCGAATCCGATCTTCTACTTCTTCGAGTCTTTCGGGATCTGCTTCTAATTGTTCGCCGTAGCTGCTAATTTGGCTGCTGGCTTCTGTGGCTTGGGCTAGGGCGTCGCTGACCATTTCTAAAATTGGTTGCAACTGGACATCGTAGACTACCATGTCGTTTAAAATTTCCTCGGCTTTGCTCAACAAGTCGGCGGCTGAGGCGCTATCGCCGTCGTTTTGGTAAAGGGCCTGGTGAACTCGGTAACTCTGCTGCTGCAATTCGACGACGTGGCCCAGACGGATTGATTCTTGTTCTAGCTGTTCGAGTTCCCGGCCGTCTTCGATGTGGGCTTCGCTAAGTTCTCGGACTTGGTATTCTAACAAATCCAGTCTTTGCAGCCGCTGCTGTTCCGACTGACGCCTGCGGTTGAGGGCTGTTTTGGCGCTGGAAGCCCCCAGCCAAGCGGCGGTGATTGTCGATCGCGCTTGAGTGAGTTTTTTACCACCGTACAAATCCAGCCATTCTCGCTGGAGAGTTTCTTGGCCGAGGTGGACGGTTTGGCCTTGGGCCGTAATTTCCACAAGCCGATCGCGCAGTTGCTCCATTAACTGGCGGTTGACGAGAATTCCGTTCAAACGCGATCGACTCCGCAAAGCACCGCTAGATACGTTAATTTCCCGGCTGCAAACGGCTAAATTGCCATCTATGGGTTCGATTTCTTGCTCGCCCAGCCACTTGGCGGCGGATGAGTCTAATTCAAAGGTAGCTTCCAATATTGCCCGCGTTGCTCCGGTGCGAATCGATCGGCGATCGACTTTCCCGCCCAAAACTGCATCGATCGCATCTAAGATAATCGATTTGCCAGCCCCGGTTTCCCCTGTAAATACGTTCAAACTCGGGCCAAAGTCTAGATCCAGGCGGTCAATTAGGGCAAAGTTTTCTATTCTGAGGGATAGTAACATGGGGAATTGGGAATGGGAATGGGTAATTGGGAATTCTAATTTTCAACTACAATACTTGTAATTTTGCCATTATCGATCGAGTCTCAACATCAATGCAAAGTAAATTACTGCTGCCCGTTGCTCTCTTAAGCTTTGTCCTGATTGGAGCTTTTGGCTGGAAGCTTCACCAAGACAAGGAGCGAGTCTATCAATTTACACTGGCCACGGGAACAAAAACTGGGAATTATTACCCTTTCGGACAGGCACTTGCTGATGTCGTCGCGAAACACAATCCGCGCATCCGCATTCAAGTTATTGAAACTCAAGGTGCTGAGGAAAATATGCGGAAGCTTGAGTCGAATGAGGCTCAGTTAGCGATCGTACAAAACGATACGGCTGCGGTACCTTCTGCTCGGGTAATAGCTTCGTTGTTTAAGGAGGTTTTTCATTTAATTGTTTCCGAACAGTCGGGTATTAAAAGTATTTCAGATTTAAAAGGAAAAAAAATTGCACTGATGGCTAAAGGCAGCGGTTCCTACAGTTCTTTTTGGTTTATGAGCGAACATTATGGTTTAAAAGAACAGGATTTTATATTTACTTCAACTTCTTGGACAGAGGCTAATAAATTATTTAGTAATGGAGATGTTGATGCTATTTTTAGGGTACTGCCTCCCGGCAGCAGTTTGGTTAAAGATTTGCTGCAAAATACCGAAGGAAAGCTAGTGCCTATCGACCAAGGATCTGCCATGAAAATCAGATTACCTTATTTGGAAGCCGATCTGATTCCTAAGGGTACTTACAAAGCAGATCCGCCTGTTCCCGATGCAGATTTGGCGACCGTGGGAGTGCAGGCTACTCTGTTGGTTCGGGAGGATGTCGATCCGGAGATCGTGCGAGAAATTACGCGGATTTTGTTTGAATACCGCCGCCAGTTGGTAGCTGCTAATTCGCTGGCGGCAATGATTCGTCAGCCTGGAGCGAATGGCGGTTTAGCTTTGCCCCTACATGAGGGCGCTCAGGCTTATTACGATCGCGAAAAGCCGGATTTTTGGGCTGCTAATTCCGATCTTATGGCTTTATATTTATCTATCGGAACGCTTTTCGCCTCTTGGGTTTGGCAGTTGCGCTCGCGCTTTGTAGAAAAACAAAAAAATCAAGCCGATCAGTTTAATTTGGCGATTTTAAGTTTGATTCAAAAAATTCGCCAAGCGAAAACTTCGCATGAAATTGATTTGTTGCAAGAAGAGTTATTTGAGATTTTTAACCAGGTGATTGTAGATTTGGACGAAGATCGGATTGATTCTGATTCTTTTCAATCTTTTACTTTTACTTGGGAAACTGCTATAAGAATTGCGCGCGAGCGAGAAAAGATGTTGCGGGAGTTGCGGCTGGCTTCGGATAGTGTGTGATTGATTGTGATAGACATATAGCCTTTACCAAAAAGATGAGGTATGTTGTTGGGATGGGAGCCCTCTTGAAATTTGTGACATAGCAAGTTATACCAATTTCGGTAAATATAAGGTATGTTGTTGGGCTTCAGCCCCAAGAGCGCTTTCATCGCAACTACGTACCAAGAAAGGTATGTTGTTGGGATGGGAGCCCCAAGAGCGCTTTCATCGCAACTACGTACCAAGAAAGGTATGTTGTTGGGATGGGAGCCCCAAGAGCGCTTTCATCGCAACTACGTACCAAGAAAGGTAT
>NZ_JAHREU010000009.1:125739-152859 GCF_020883145.1 Microcoleus sp. CAWBG27 | reverse complement strand
CAGAACATCAATCGGTCAATTAATTAATTCCGATGTTAATGGTTCTTATAACATCCTCAGAAAAGCAATCCCAAATGCTTTTAGCGATGGGATAGGGAGCTGTGTAGTTCAGCCGAGGCGGGTTAATCCGCTGAAAGTAAAAGCGAAGGGGGAGGGACTCGAAGCCTCTCATGTCTATAAATGACTATACTTTTACCAGCTATGTTTATTTGTATCTAGTTACTTAAGTTAAGTCGATCGGCATTTCATCCTGTTTCGCAAATCTGATATAAGATAGAGCTAAATTTCTCGTGTGAGAGTAGAGGCATTTGTGAGCCAACAAGATATCTTAAATTTAGCAAAAGAAGGCGATGCCAGGGCGATCGCATTTCTGATCGGCCAAGCACTCCAAACCTTCGGCGTCACGGCTAAAGGCAGCTTGGAAAATGAAACCCTGCACCTGCTGCTGGAAGCAGAACAATTGCCCGCAGAAGAAGCCTGTCTCCGAGTCGCAATCAAAGGGTTGCAGCGACTGCAACCAAATAACATTTACGGAGTAACAGTGTACGGGCGGCGCGAAGGCGAGCAATTGCCCGCTTGGACTCAGACGGTAGAATTAAAACAACGCTTGGCTAGTGTACCCGCAACCGCAGCCGCGCCAGTCAGTGTAGCAGCACCCGCAACTGTAGCCCCTGTTCAAATTCCTGTAGGTGTCGCCAGTGTACCCACCGCCCGAATTCCTGTAATTTTGCCCAAGGTAGAAACACCTCAAAATATCACAAACCCACCCATTCAAATACCAGAAAAATCCCCCCGCAAATCCTATAGAATCCCAACTCCCAAACCCACAAACCAACGCCAAAAAAAGCCATCACAGCCGCCAGATACAATCCCAACTCCCCAACCCACAAACCAACGCCAACAAAAGCCATCACTGCCGCCAGACATAATCCCAACTCCCAAAGCCACAAACCAAGGCCAACAACAGCCATCACCGCTACCAGATTTAGCCCGTCGTAAAACTAAAAAATCTTGGCTGTCAGTCGGTACTCTCAGCCTAATTTTTGTACCGATAGCAGGCTTTGTACTCGGTTCTCAATTCAATAAATCCTCAAGTACCGCTACAATTAACCATGTCACCTCAAAGCCTGCGGTACAAAAAGTAGGCGCGGCAAAGCCATCCCGCAAGGAATCTATCCCAGCGTCAGCATCCGCCGCCAAACCCGCATCACAATCACCACCCCAGGCAGCAAAAATACCTGCAAATTTGCCCGCAACTGTCAGCATCAAAGCAGTTGGCGACATGATCCCCGGCACCAATTTCCCCTACAATAAACTCCCGGAAAATAAGGAGCGTTTATTTGAATCGGTAAAATCCTACCTACAAGGAGCCGATATTCTGTTTGGCAATTTTGAAAGCACGATGACCGATTATCCTTACAGTTCCAAAGGAGGCGGTGGAGGAATGCTGTTTGCCTTTAGGACGCCTCCGAGTTATGCCAAAATCTTCAAAGATGTTGGTTTTGATGTTTTGAATATTGCCAACAATCACTCCTACGATTTTAACGAGCAGGGATTTAAGGACACGATCAAAAACATCGACAGCAACGGCATGAAGGCTGTTGGCAAAAGAGATCAAATTGTTTATCAAAATGTCAAGGGCGTCAATGTTGCCTTTATCGGTTTCAGCAACTACGGCGAAGTTCACAATTCCTTGCTGGAACTGAAAGCAGGGGCTGAAGTTGTCAAAAAAGCGAGGCAAAAGGCTGATATTGTAGTCATCTCAGTTCATGCTGGAGCTGAAGGAACCGGAGCTCAGAATGTGAACAATAGAACTGAGTTCTTTTACGGAGAAAACCGGGGAAATATGGTGTTGTTTTCGCGGACGATGATTGATGCGGGAGCAGATTTGATTTTGGGACACGGCCCGCACGTTACCAGAGCTGTGGAACTGTACAAAGGGAAATTGATCGCGTATTCCCTGGGCAATTTTATGGGTTATCGCACTTTGTCCACAGCCGGAGCATTGGGTCAATCTCTGATTTTGGATGTCAAAATGACTCCAAAAGGAGATTTTGTTTCTGGTAAGATTATCCCCATCGAACTTGACAGGCAAGGTATTCCGTCTGTGGATGAAGATTTTACGACTGTGGGGTTGATTCGCCGTTTGACAAAGAGCGATTTTCCCAATACTGGTTTGACGATTGATGACAAGGGACAAATTTTGAAGAAGAGTAAGTAGTCGTTGGGCATTGGGCATCGGGCATCGGGCATTGGGCGGAGCGTAGCGGAGGGATTGGGCGAAGCGAAGCGGAGGGATTAGGCATTAGGCATTGGCACTTGTGCTGAGCGAAGCCGAATTAAGCCGAAGTATTGGGCATTGGTAAGCTGTTCGACATCTAAATTGCATTTTTTGTGCGGGCTTTCTGGCCCACCCCACAAGAACTTTATCAAATTTTGGCTGTGCAGTTTAAATACAGAACAGCTTAACGAATAACTAATAATCAATCACCAATTCCCAATTCCCAATTCCCAATTCCCAATTCCCAATTCCCAATTCCCAATTCCCAATTCCCAATAATTAGTCATCAATCATTAGTTTCAAAGCTTCTTTCATTTCCTCTGCTGTCGTCGTCGCCGTACCGAATTGACGCACGACAATGCTAGCGGCCAAATTTCCCAAAACTGCCGCTTCCCAACCCGATGCACCGACGCACAAAGCTAAAGTCATCGCTGCTACGACTGTATCTCCAGCACCAGTTACATCGAATACATCAGTCTTGTTAAAAGGGGGAATATCCCAGCTTTGAATGGCAAATTCTCCCTTGAAGCAAGTGGATGTTGGAGGGGGTGAATTTTTGATTGGTTCGCCGTTCACCCTTTCAAACAAACTCATCCCTTCTTCGCCGCGAGTAATCAGGATTTTTTGAGCTTGAGTTAAGTTCAACAAATCGCGTCCTGCTTGCATTAAAGTTTCAGGATTTTTGATAGCATATCCGACTGCTTGCTCGGCTTCCGGTAAGTTCGGAGTAAACAGCATCGCTCCAGAATATCGCTGCAAATTTGTTTGAGCGTCTACAATTGTTTTGCCGGGAATCACTGCCGATTCGATCGCCAAACGAGTCAAAACTCCGTCGCCGTAGTCAGAACAAACCACCGCATCGACTGTGGGGATTTGCTGCCGGATGTAGTCTGCTAATTGCAACTGCAAGTCTAAATCCGGCAACTCGTCAGATTTGCGATCGACTCGGACAATTTGTTGAGTCACCGACTGCCGCGCGTGCCCGGAAATGCGAGTTTTGGTAACGGTTGGACGCTGCGAATCGATTAAAATCCCAGCCGTATCAATTCCCGCAGCCTCAAAAATACCGCACAAAGCCTTTCCCTGGTCATCTTTTCCCACCAAACCAGCAACTTTTACTTTGCCTCCCAGTTTGGCTAAATTGTAGACAGCATTTGCGCCACCTCCGGGTAATTGCCGAGTATTCTCGTAGCGCAAAATCAACACAGGTGCTTCGCGGGAAATTCGCTCTACTTGTCCGGTAAGAAACTCGTCCAAGGTCAAATCTCCGATCGCTAATACCTGCGCTCGATCGAAGCAGTCTAATCTTTTCAACAATTGCTCAGTTGAGGCACGCAGTTGAGGCAAAAAATCGGAATAGTCGTTAGTCATTAACCAAAAAAATGAGACTGAGGAGTTGATAGTTGAGTGTGGCACGAGCGGCAATTAAAAAATCTTAATAAAGATTAATAATTGATTTCCTCCCTGGTTTGATTTTTAACTTTTAATTGATTTTCCCACTGAGATTGTGAGAAATCGGTTGCAGGCGATTGGCTATCGCGCGATCGACCAATTTAGCAAAAAACTACGGACACAAGGGGACCCATTGAAATAAAGTGAGAAAGTTTCACAGTGTGGAAGTTTCCTTCTACATGAGTGCCTTCTGCACGAGTACCTGTAAAAGACCGCAGAATTATTTCGATTTCATCTGCTTGATGATCGTAATCACCTGAGTCATTTGTTTTTTGAGTGCATCAATTTCCGCTTGCATTTTCGCCATTTGCTTAGTCATCGCCTGAATTTCGGCAGCACCGGCTCCAGAACTCGGTGCAGCAGCGGCGGCGGCAGGGGCTTCTGGTACTGGTTTCTTTTTAGCCAGTACCATCGCCGATTTGATCGCCTCGGTTAGCTGCTTTTTCTCAAAAGGTTTAGCGATGAATGCAAAGAAATGCTTCTCGAAGGGTTTTGGAATTTTCTCCATCACCTCTTCTTCGCGCCCCGACATGATCACCAAAGGTATCTTGCAAAGCACCGGATGGGCTTGCACTTTTTGATACACTTCCCAACCACTGACTTTGGGCAGTAGGAAATCTAACATAATTAGATTCGGTCGGGCTTCACGGATCAGTTTGAGTCCTTCTTCGCCGTCTTTTGCTTCTAGAACTTCAAAGTTACCTTGAGGTAACATCTCTCGAACTCGAACGCGGATGACTTTACTGTCATCGATTACCAAGATTTTTTGACCAGCCACGACTGACTCCTTCAGTAATGAGTGTTGAGGATCTCAGGGCCATTGAGAGCCACTGAGATTTTTTGCAGAGAAGATCGGAAACCAATATTCAAAGGCATTGTCAAGGTGCCTCGCTTTGGCTCAAAACAACTATCTTTCGATGCTGCAATCGCGCTTGCGTTATCCTTTTCAAATGCTTTCTCGGTCTATCACTTTGGCCAGTTCGGTACGCTTTCCATCCTGCTGTTACTTGCTCTTTTTGTTTAACGCCTCAATGCGTTTACTAAGTGGCCGGAATTTCTCCGTACTAGGATAGTTCGTCACGCAGACAGATTTACTTACTCGCCTCTAGATTTTGACACTCTCCGACTATAGTGGAACGGAGATTCTTAAGAAACAGCCTTGCGATTGTTCTTAAAGGCGCTGTCAAATCGCCGCTACACGTTCAACCTCACTGACTTTCGCCACGATCGCCATGAGCATTACGTCTACTTTTTTGCTTTATGCTTTCGTTCGCACTTTTCAACACGAAGCCAGTTCGGTACGTTCCCCATCCTGCGTTGCTTGGCTGTGCTGCAAGTCTTTCCCAGTCTAAAATGCTGAGGGTGTCTTACTGCCTGGAATTTCACCGTTCTAGGAATGGTTCAGCACGTAGTTGATACGCCTACTTGTTTAGCACAATTCAATTCTAATCTAGAGTAATGGCAGCCTTCAAACGGCTGCTGCTGCGTTTCATCCCCGGCTTGAAAGACCGAGGTTTGCGCGTGATGCGCTATAGAGTACAGACCACGGGGACTAAAGTCCTCCGAGTCGCTTTCCTCTCAGGACTGAATGAAGCCTCTGAGTTTGCCGCTTCCCGTGTGGTCTTGTGATTTGCAACCTTCAGTATATCCCTAAGAGAATTCTACCTAGAATTCTGAACGAGTTTAGTTTGGCTGCAATTGATCCGAATTCTGATTTGGGGTCAGATTCCTACAAGTTGAGGGACTTTGATTTCGGATACGATCGCATATATTAACTCGATCGCCATGCAGGTTTTATGTCGCCCCAAACTCCTCAAACTCCTACTGTCAAAGCAACTGCCGCTCAAATGCGGAGCGAAATCGAGGCGATGCCGGATTGGCTGCGACGGCCCATTGGCAAAGCTAGCGAACTTTCCGCAGTGCAGAAAATTATCAAACAGCGGCAAATTCATACGATTTGCGAGGAAGGCAGATGTCCCAACCGGGGCGAGTGCTACGCCCAAAAAACGGCGACTTTTTTGTTGATGGGGCCGACTTGCACCCGTGCTTGTGCTTTTTGTCAAGTAGATAAAGGTCATTCTCCGATGCCCCTCGATCCCGAGGAACCGCAAAAGGTGGCCCAGGCCGTGCAATTGTTGGGTTTGCGCTATGCGGTGCTGACTTCGGTGGCGAGGGACGATTTACCGGATGGAGGCGCGGGTTGGTTTGCGTTGACGATCGCCCAAATCCGCCACGTAAACCCCGATACTGAGGTTGAGGTACTGACGCCGGATTTTTGGGGAGGCCTGGGGAGGAATGTTGAGGCGGATAATTCTAGTTTGGATCGCTTGCAGCGGGAGCGGATTCGGACGGTGGTGGAGGCAAAACCGGCTTGTTACAACCACAATATTGAGACGGTGCGCCGGTTGCAAGGGCCGGTGCGGAGGGGGGCCAAGTACGATCGCTCGATCGACCTTCTGCGTATCGTCAAGGAATTTGACCCAACTATTCCCACCAAATCCGGTTTGATGTTGGGGCACGGGGAAACCGAGGCCGAGATTGTCGAAGCGATGGCCGACTTGCGGGATGCCAAGTGCGATCGGCTCACCCTCGGTCAATACATGAGACCATCTCTAGAACACCTCCCAGTTCGCAAATACTGGACGCCAGCCGAATTTGACCGTTTCGGGTCGATCGCCCGCGAGATGGGGTTTGAGCGAGTGCGATCGGGGCCTCTAGTCCGCAGTTCCTACCACGCCGGAGCGATCGATTAAAATCAATCTGAATTCAACTAGGTATCAAGTCCTAGTTACAAAAAATAACACTCTTAGATTGTGTCATGTGCGACGCTCTCTGCTATTTGTGAATACAGTGACTTGTGAATTAGGAGCTTGAATTATGGCAGACATAGCAAAGAACCAATTAAAATCCGACTCCGTGATGAAAACGGGCAAATTCCCTTACACCTTTCGCGCAGCCTGGTTTCTGTTGCTGTTAGGTATCAATTTTCTGATGGCAGCCTACTATTTCCATATCATTGAATAGTTCTGCAAGTTGACTTTGAGCATACCCTGCTTTTGGGAACCTCAAAGTCGAAGAGAGGGAGAGAGGGAAAGAGGGAGAGTGGGAGAGAGGGAGAGGGGGAGAGTTTTTCTTTCTTACTACTTACCTTTTCCTTCTTACTATTTCCCTCTTCCTTCTTACTATTTCCCTCTTCATTCTTACTATTTCATTTTTCCTTCTTCCTTCTTCCTGATGACTAATGACTAATGACTGCTAAGAGGGCGGGCACGGGGGCACCGCCCCTACTGACTAATGACCAATGACCAATGACTTCCCTAACGATTTCTCGCCGCTTCTAGCTTAGACAACCGCTCTTGAATTTTGAGAACATCTTGCTTAGTTTCAATTGCCAAAGTTGCTAAATTGTCAAACATCGGATCACCCGAAAGCATTCTAGAATTTGTCCTGCCCGAACCAGGGCGGTTCGGAGACTGAGGCCGATTAACTCCAGAACCTTGAGACTGCAAACTGTTGATTTGTCCGCGGAGTTCAGCAATTTGACTTTCTAATTGAGTAATCCGAAACTCTAATTGACTGGTCAATTGAGCAGGGGTAAAAATTGGCGAAATAGTAATTGCTAACGCGCAAACAAGACACAAAAAACCGATTTTTATGGCGTCGCGATGGCGAATATTTTTCGGCATAGCTTTAATGATTTAAATCATACCATTTATATTATAGCAGTCCTAAATGAGTCGTAAAGTTTTTTACCCCACCCCAGCCCTCCCCTTATTAAGGGGAGGGAGTAAGAAATTCACAAATGATTTAGGATTGCTATATAACAAATAGCCGCTATTTTTGACCTCTATCAGAAGTGTGTCTTATGCCAACTAGGAACGTAGCTATTTTCATGTTCGATGATGTCGAGGTACTGGACTTTGCCGGGCCATTTGAAGTGTTTTCGGTGACATCAGAATTAAATAAGGATTCACAACCTTTTGCCGTCTCTACCGTAGCCGAACATCCCGGTGCAGTAAGCGCGCGCAACGGTTTGAGCGTCAATCCCCATTGTACTTTTTCCGATTGTCCGCCCCCCGATATTTTAATTGTACCGGGAGGACTAGGCACGAGAAAGTTAATCGATAATTCAGCCGTGATTAACTGGATAAAAGATTGTTCGCAAACAGCAGAATTAGTGCTGTCGGTATGTACGGGTTCGCTGCTGTTGGCAAAAGCTGGCTTGTTGGAAGGTTTGGCCGCAACTACACACCATGGGGCATTTGATTTGTTGAGAGAGTTAGCTCCCAATACAACTATTATCGAAAATCAGCGATTTGTCGATAACGGCAAAATCATTACATCCGGGGGAATTGCTGCGGGAATTGATATGTCTTTGCACGTTGTCGGCAAGCTTTTGGGTGCAGCACAAGCTGAACAAACAGCAGATCACATGGAGTATACAATTAATAATTGATAATTGGGTATGTTGTTGGGCTTTAGCCCTCTTTGTATATACGTCGAAAGAGGGCTGAAGCCCAACAACGTACCTCTTGTAATTGGAATGCGACGCTCTTTGTATATACGTCGAAAGAGGGCTGAAGCCCAACAACGTACCTTTGTGTGTAGTTGAGCTTTAGCCTCCTTTATTTAACAACACTAATAGCTGTGTTCGTAGCTAATTAAGAATCTTCGCCCCAAACTCGAATCTGAACATAAACTAATATCAAAGCTATCGCCATCAGAAAAGTTGCTGCTGCGGCTGCATAGCCAAAATCGAATTGGGAAAAAGCTTGCTCGTAAATATAATAAACTAGCAAATTAGTAGAGTTCAAAGGGCCGCCGCCGGTGATGACATAGACTTGCTCGAAACTGCGTAGAGTAAAAATAGCTGTAGTAATGGTAGCAAATACTAAAGTCGGCCGCAAACCGGGTAAAGTGATGTGCCAAAATTGCTGCCAACCATTAGCTCCATCCAATTCTGCTGCTTCGTAACGATTTACCGGAATTGCTTGCAATCCTGCTAAAAATACTACCATATTAAAGCCTAATTGTTTCCAAACACTGAGCAGAATTATGACTGGCATTGCCCAAGCTGTGCTGCTGAGCCAAGGAATTGGATTTAAGCCGATCGCCCTTAGCATATCATTTACCGGGCCTTCGGTTTGAAACAACCACCGCCAACCCAAGCCAACAGCCACTAGAGAGGTAATCGAAGGGATAAAATAAGCAGTGCGGAGAGCTCCCCGCCAAGCAAACGAGCGATTTAGCAAAACTGCCAAACCCAAGGGAATTATTAAACTAGGAATGACTGTCGCGGTTGTAAAATAGATCGTGTTTTGGAGAACTTGCCAAAAATCCGGGTTTGTCAGCAGGCGCGAGTAGTTATTGAGGCCGATCAAACGCACTCCCGACTGGGTAAAGCTGCCGCGGGTAAAGCTGAGGTAGAATAAATAGGCGATCGGCCCAATCAAAAAAGTACCCAGAAACAGTAAAGCCGGGGCCAGAAATGTCCAAGCTGCGATCGACTCATTGTCCAACCAGTTAAAACGCCCAGATTTTATCGGAACCATTGGCTTGTAAATTTTAGCTTTTAGTTTTAAATGGTATCACAATATAGGTCAATGTCAAAATGAAATTGCTCGATATATTAGCAAATATACCCACTATAGAAACTGAAAGGCTCCTGCTCCGAAAAATCACTTTAAATGATGCCAGCGATATGTTTGAGTATGCTTCCAACCCGGAAGTCTCCGAATACACAATGTGGTCAACTCATACCTCCCTCGAAGACACTAAATACTTTCTCAAGTCTCTGACAAAAATGTACAAAAGAAAAGAGCTTGTAGATTGGGGAATTGTCCACAAAGCCGAGAAAAAGTTGATCGGGACTTGCGGATATGTGGAATGGAGCATGACGCACAGCCGCGCTGAAATTGGCTATGCACTTTCTGCGAGATATTGGAGAGAAGGATATATGAGCGAGGCTGTCAATGCAATTATTGAATTTGGCTTTCGGGAGATGTTGCTAAATCGAATTGTGGGTAGATGTGAAGTTAACAATATTGCTTCGGCGAGGGTGATGGAAAAAGTGGGGATGCAGTTGGAAGGGATTTTGCGACAGCAGCTATTTGTCAAGGGCAGATATTGGGATTTGAAAATTTATTCGATTCTGAGGGAAGAGTTTTTTGATGATATTGTTGTAGAATAGCGCTGCCAGCAAGCGGTACACTGATTGTGCAGGTCAGAGGTTGACATTTATGCAAAAAACATACTTAAATATTTCCAGATTGCTGATTGGTGGCTGTTGCCTGTTGTCTGCGAGTAGGTTTGCTATAAGTGCGACGATCGCCCAACCGATCGTCGCAGCGCCAGCCCCAGTCCCCGCCCAAACAACTCCCACAGCCCAAACTGTAGCCGAACAATTAGTAGGACAGTGGCAGTTACAATATCTATTATCCGTTCCGGTAACAGTAATTTTTACACAAGAAGGCAAATTATTTATACTCACTTCGTCATTTCCTTTTGCACCTCCAACCGAACCTCTAACTGCCTATGAATTCAAATACAGAATTAACTCTACTACCAGGCCGATGACAATAGATGTAACCGCCAGTGAAAACCAAAATTTGCAGACAATTTTTGAATTTACTCCCAACGGTCAAATGCGCGTAGAATTCATGGGTGTAAAGCCGGAAGAAGCCAGACCAACTACTTTTACAACGGGTGCACTTTTTCTTCAAAAACTTTCCACCACTACAGCTTTGCCTCGAAATACAAAAATAAAAATACTTAACACGTTTGAACCAGAAACTCCGCGACAAGCCTATGAAAGTGGGCAATATATTCGGTCGGCGCTTAATGCTCAACAAGCTTTCTATGCCGAAAATGCCAAATTTGCTAGAACATTTGAGGAACTGGGTATAGGAATGAAGTTTGAAGAAGAAAATTACCGCTATCAATTTTTATCTCAAAGTGATTTCACTCAAGATGTAATCATGACGGTTCAAGCTAAAAACCATCGATTAAGAAGTTATACAGGTGCAGTATTTCTCGTTAAAGTGAAAGACGAACCCGAAAATGTTGTAACTAGCATTGCATTTAGTTGCGTAACAAATTGGCATTCTACTTCACCTCCACCGAGACCAATTGTTCCTAAAAATAACGACCCGGAAAACTTTCGATGTCCCGCTGGTTCCTCTTTGATAACACGGTGAAACTTTGATGATTGCAGCAAATACTAATTCTACAGACTGTTTGATTTCTCCCGCAATTTCTCCCGCACTCATAGAGGGAAATGCTAAGATTGCCGCGCCCTTAAAAATAGGAATTTTAGCCTCAGGTAGCGGTAGCAACTTCGAGGTAATTGCCGAAGCCATCCAACAGGGACAACTCAACGCTAAAATCCCAGTATTAATTTACAACAATCCCGAAGCCAAAGCTGCTGCCAGAGCGGAAAAATACGGCATTCCATCGATTTTGCTCAATCACCGCGATTGCAAAAGTCGCGAAGAATTAGATACAAAAATTGTTAAAACCTTCCAAGAATATGATGTAGAATGGGTGGTGATGGCGGGTTGGATGCGAATTGTTACCAAAGTTTTGCTCGATGCTTTTCCCAACAAAGTTATTAACATTCACCCCAGTTTGCTGCCGAGTTTCCCAGGCATTCGCGCCGTTGAGCAAGCACTCGCCGCTAAGGTGAAAATAACGGGATGTACGGTGCACATCGCTCATTTGGAAGTAGACAGCGGGCCGATTTTAATGCAGGCTGCGGTGCCAGTATTGCCTGATGATACGCCAGAAACGCTGCACGCGAGAATTCAGGTGCAAGAGCATAAAATTATGTTAGGCGCGATCGCACTTATTGCCGATCGACCTCCTGTTTAATGTCTGAATCTTGGCAGCAGATAATAGACAATTATACCAAATTTCGTCACCGAGAGGAACCACCGAGGTTATGATTGTCCGTAATGTCGATCGCACTTTTCCGCAAATTGCGCGGTTATCATCGAAAACATTGTGACTAAAAACCCCACCAGTGCCGCATCTTCCCCAGAATTGCCTGTCAGCGACTCGCCCGAAACTGGCCCGCCGCTGACTGATTCTAATAGCCTGAAATTAATTCTCAAAGAAAGACTCAAAAAGAACATCGGCATCAAGGGAGAATTTTATCTACCTTGTTTGCCATCAATGCTAGACGACTATCTAAAATTACTCTCAGACTTCTTAAAAGTTCTCGGACAAAACCTCGACGCTGCCCAAACCGAAAACTTGCGAACATTAATCGCTAACGCGTTAACAGAAGGATTCAAAAATTCTCCCCACGCTAATCTCATCGTCTCATACTTTCCCGCCAATCCCCAAACAGGCTTAGGCGGCGGGATTACTCTGAATACCAAGATTCAAGTCGAATCGATGGCCCAGAAATATCATACCTGGCCGGATATTCGCCCCGAACCTTTATTTGGCAGCCATCCCGATGCTAAAGTGATGGCAATTGTGGCCGAATTAGGGGAAGCGGGTAAAGCAGCTATTTTAGATGTCGGTGCGGGCCCGGGGCGCAATAGTCTGCCTTTAGCTAGGTTAGGACATTCCGTGGATGCGATCGAGCTAACGCCCATATTTGCCGAAAAACTCTCAGCAGCAGCCCTCGCCGAAAACTTGCCGATTCATGTCATCCAAGGCGACGTTTTAGATCCTTTATTGAGGATGAAAACCTATCGGTACAAATTAGCGATTGCTACCGAAGTTCTCTCGCACTTCCGCTATCCCGAACAAATCCGCTTATTCCTCGGCAAAATGTCCGATGCTGTGTTAAGTGGTGGGTTTATCCTATTCAGCACTTTCTTAGCTGTCGATGGCTACGAACCCGATGAAATGGCAAAACAAATGTCTGAATTGTGTTGGTCTTATCTGATTACAAAGCAAGAATTGGAAGCAGCTATCGAGGGTTTGCCGTTAGAAATTATCGCCGATGAGTCGGTGATGGAATACGAACAAAAACATTTGCCTGATTCTGCATGGCCTCCGACACCTTGGTTTGTGAGTTGGGCCAGCGGGCGCGATTTATTTCCGGTGCAAGAAACGCCGCCCATCGAGTTGCGGTGGATACTGGTTAAACGCTTGTAGAGTTTGTTATAATATCATGTCATCTCGCACAAACACAATCAAAAAGGTTCGTAGTGAGGACTTTAGTCCGCATAAATTCAGAGGACTAAAGTCCTCACTACGAACCAATTTTACCTAACACGAAAAATCTACTATTCAACTTATTTCCGGTGGAAGAAACCCCGCCCATCGAGTTGCGGTGGATACTGGTTAAACGCTTGTAGAGTTTGTTATAATATCATGTCATCGCGCACAAACACAATCAAAAAGGTTCGTAGTGAGGACTTTAGTCCGCATAAATTCAGAGGACTAAAGTCCTCACTACGAACCAATTTTACCTAACACGAAAAATCTACTATTCAACTTATTTCCGGTGGAAGAAACCCCGCCCATCGAGTTGCGGTGGATACTGGTTAAACGCTTGTAGAGTTTGTTATAATATCATGTCATCGCGCACAAACACAATCAAAAAGGTTCGTAGTGAGGACTTTAGTCCGCATAAATTCAGAGGACTAAAGTCCTCACTACGAACCAATTTTACCTAACACAAAAAATCTACTATTCAACCTCAAAAAGGTTCGTAGTAGTAGGGTGCGTCAGATCGTAGCTGGTTGATTTTTGATAAAATCATGCACTCTGACGCACCCTACGGCTTAGAAATAGATTTGTTGTAATTGGACACAAAATATGCTAGATTATTTTGACCTTATAATTATTAACTGTTACTTAAATAAACAGTTACTATCTCTTAACTTTCAGCTAGTAGTATCTGTCTTTGGGAGTGAAAACTGGCGCAAACTACGGGAATAAGTGTTATGGCAGCAAAGTTAGTGATTTCGGGCTACATGGCAAATCCAGCCGGTACAGATAGCCCCTATGAATATTTGCAGGTAATTGCTACAGAGGCGATCGACTTTGCAGCGACTCCCTACACGGTGGTGTGGTCAAATAATGGAACTGCACTGGCCAACGGATGGGTTAGCGGGGCTGCTTTAACTTACGGTTTCAGCATTAATTCAGGTACTCTTGCTAAGGGGCAAGTTGCCTATGTCGGGGGTTCTGGCAAATTAATTAATGGTGCCGCCACTACAGATATTTCTGCGGCAAATTGGCTGAAAACTATCAATACAAGTACCACGGCGGGCGATCGTTTTGGAGATCTGAATACTGGCGGGGTACTCGGAAATGGGGGCGCTAATGCTGACGGGATTGCGATTTTTGATGTTCCGATTGCCAGTATTACTAGCACAACTGTTCCTGTTGATGCTATATTTTTTGGCACCGGTGTAGGGACTGCAAATCCGGCGACTGGCGGTTATGTATTGCCAACAAATGATATTTACAGCAATGCACAAGGGACTTTTGGGGATGGAACTAATATAAAGCTTTTTCCCGATCCGGCTGGCGGCGCGTTTACCAAGTTAACTGGAACTTACAATGCGGTTACGGGTACTTGGACGACTCCGCGCACGGCTGCGACTGTAACTAATCCTACTGCACTTACAGATATTGCTGCGGCTGTGACGATCGCCTCTACAACTCCTTTACCCGATTTAACTATCGCCAGCAGCGCCCCTGCGACAGCGACGGTTAACACTCCCTTCAACTACACGCTGACTTTAACTAACAGCGGTACTGCTGCTGCTACAGGAGTTAGCGCTAAATTTACTTTACCTGCGGGCGTTACTTACAATTCGGCTAGCGGTACCGGTTTTACTGCGACTCAAGCAGCGGGAGTTGTTACTTTTACCGGCGGTGCGATCGCCGCTGGTGGCAATGTTCCCCTTACAATTAACGTTACTCCTACTGCTGCGGGTACTGTTAGCAGTACGATAGGTGCGGCAGTTGCAGATCCCGGAAGTGCGATCGCCGAAAGCAATGAAACTAACAATTCCTCGACTACCGCCGTCACAACAACAGTCACAACAACTACTAATACTCCACCGACGATCGCACCGAGTGCAGCTTCTACATTTTTAACTGTTCCTACTTTATCAGGTGTCATCAACGATCCGACGGATCCGGCTAAGAATTTTGGGGTTAACTTTACTTTAGCTGATGCGGAAACTGCGGTTGGAAATCTGACATTAACCGCAACCAGCAGCAATACTGCGGTGGTTCCCAACGCTAATTTAACTATCAGTGGAACTGGCGCAAGTCGCAATCTGAAAATTAATCCGGTGGGTGTCGGTTTTGCTGACGTGACTGTTACTGTAAGTGACGGCACAAGTACAACATCTACTGTTCTGAAATACGCCGCTTCTGCTGCTTCGGGAACTCCGACAACCAGCCGTTTTCTAACAGGAACAAGCGATGCTAGTACGGCGATCGCGATCGACTCCAATTATATGGTAGTCGCTGATGACGAAGACCAAACAATTCGTTTGTACGATCGGGCAAATTCCGGTTTACCAGTCAAAACCTTTGACTTTACCAACTCTCTCGGCTTGACGGATATCTCCGGCGGTATTCCCAGAGAAATTGATATCGAAGCTTCAACCCGCGTCGGTAATAGAATTTACTGGTTGGCTTCCCACAGCAACGCTAGCGGTGGCAATTTGCGCCCGAATCGCTATCGGTTGTTTGCGACGGATATTTCCGGTAGCGGCGCGACAACTAATCTGACTTTTGCTGGTAAATACGACAACCTCCGCAACGATTTGATCGCGTGGGGAAATACGAATGGTTTCAATTTTACTGCTAGCGCGGCTGCGGGCAAAATCCCAGAAGCTACTACCCTAGACGGTTTCAATATCGAAGGTTTGACCCTTGCGCCCAACGGTACTACTGCTTACGTGGCATTCCGCGCGCCGCAAGTTCCGACAAGCGATCGCACTAAAGCTTTGATCGCACCGATTACTAACTTCACCGAGTTAGTAACAGCAACAGCGACTAGCGCCATGATTGGTGTTCCGATTCAACTAGATTTGGGCGGGCGGGGGATTCGCAGTATCGATCGCAATGCTAACAACGAATACCTCATTGTCGCCGGCCCTGCCGACAGCGCTACGGGGACTGCACCGAAGGATTTCCGGTTGTACACTTGGACTGGGAATGCTGCTGATGCGCCTCAAGTGCGATCGGCAAATTTGACAGCTTTGAATGCAGGCGGTAGTTTTGAATCCATCGTCGAAGTGCCAAGTAACTTAACCGATAGCAGTCAGATTCAAC
Source organism: Microcoleus sp. CAWBG27 (assembly GCF_020883145.1). Taxonomy (NCBI): domain Bacteria; kingdom Bacillati; phylum Cyanobacteriota; class Cyanophyceae; order Oscillatoriales; family Microcoleaceae; genus Microcoleus; species Microcoleus sp. CAWBG27. Next base: position 136,865 of record NZ_JAHREU010000009.1, on the reverse strand, counting down.
TATTAGTTGATAACGGCGACAATCTGTGGTACGGTGACAATGTAATCTCGAAAGAACTGCCCCAAGATAACTTCCAAAAATTCCGCAGCGATATCGTAACTTTGGGAACTTCTCCGGTTCGCATCCGCAACATTCAAGGTGCAAGTCACACATCACCTTTAGCCACTCAAACTGTTAGCAATGTTCCCGGTGTAGTAACAGCGCTAATTGCTACTGGTAGCAGTCGCGGCTTTTATATGCAAGATCCAACAGCCGACACTGGGGCTAATCCAAATTCGACATCGGAAGCGGTTTTTGTATTCTTGGGAAGTTCGACAATACCGAATCCAACTGTCGGACAATCGGTGCAAGTAACTGGTCGAGTTGACGAATTCCGCCCTGCTAACAACGCCACCAATCTAACATTAACTCAAATTAACGCTACGGTTGCTGGATCTGCTGTAGGGGCGATCGCATCTTTAGGAACAATTACTCCAACTATCGTGGGTACGGGCGGTCGCATTCAACCGACAACCTCCATTCAAAATGATTTCACTGCTACCGGCAATGTGGAAACAGGAGGTGATTTCGATCCGACAACGGAAGGCATCGACTTCTATGAAAGTTTAGAATCAATGCTGGTTCAAGTCAACAATCCCGTAGTTGTCGGCCCCACAAACGAGTTTGGTGAATTCTACGTTTTGCCCGATAACGGTGTGAATGCTACAGGCCGAACCAGTCGCGGTGGCATTGCCGTTTCTGCGACTGATTTCAATCCCGAACGGATTCAAATTGACGATACTTTGCTGAATCCTCCCAGCAATGGCAGCTTGTCACCTCTAACTAATGTTGGAGACAAATTAAGCACAGTTACAGGCGTTATCGGTTACAGTTTCAGCAATTACGAGCTTTTAAATACCGCTCAAATTCCTCAAACCAGCGTTACATCCGGCGGCTTGACTAAGGAAGTGACAAACTTAACTGGAAGTGCTAGCCAGCTAACAGTTGCTACTTTCAACGTCGAGAATTTAGACCCCAGCGACACTGCCAAATTCCCAGCCATCGCCAACCGCATTGTCACCAATCTGAAAAATCCTGACATTATTAATGTCGAGGAAATTCAAGACAACAACGGCGCGACAAATGACGGCGTAGTTGCGGCGGATACAACTTACAACACCTTAATTGCAGCAATTAAAACAGCGGGCGGCCCGACTTATGAATTCCGGCAAATTAACCCGGTAAACAACCAAGACGGCGGCGAACCTGGTGGCAATATTCGAGTCGGATTCTTGTTCAATCCTAGCCGCGTTACATTTGTCGTTAGCGAAGCCCTCGAAGAGGATCGCCCTGGAGGCACTTCCACAACCGCAACCACGGTTAACAACGTCAGCGGCGCGCCCGTACTCTCAGCAAGTCCCGGCAGAATTGACCCAACTAACGCAGCATTTAATACCAGCCGCAAGCCCTTAGTTGGTGAATTTCAATTCAACGGCCAATCGGTGTTTGTCATTGCCAATCACTTCAACTCCAAAGGAGGCGATCAACCGCTTTTCGGCCCCAACCAACCACCAGTTTTAACTACAGAAACTCAGCGCCTGCAACAAGCACAAATTGTCAACAATTTTGTTGATAGTATTTTGGCAGTAGATGCCAACGCGAATGTAATTGTTGCCGGAGATTTGAATGATTTTCAATTTTCCGAACCGCTGAATGTTGTCCGGGGAATTCCCGGCGGTAGCGGCACTGCTGTACTGCAAAACTTAATCGAAACTCTGCCGGAGAATGAGCGCTATACTTACAATTTCCAAGGCAACGCCCAGGTGCTCGATCACATTTTAGCTAGCAATAACTTAGCTAAAAACTTAGCTGGATTTGATGTCGTTCACATCAACTCAGAATTTGCTCAACAAGACAGCGATCACGATCCGAGTGTCGCCCGATTTAACATTGCCTTGCCGACTGTAACTATTACTGCGACAGACGCAGCAGCAGCCGAATCTGCTGCAAATCCTGGTACTTTCCGCATTACGCGATCGGGCAGTACCGCACTGCCGCTGACAGTCAATTATACGACTGCTAGCGGTACGGGCTTTGCCACCAGCAATGATTACACGCCGAATTTAACGGGTAGCATTATCATTCCAGCCGGTCAATCTTTTGCCGATGTTACTATTACCCCAATTGACGACAGGATTGTGGAAGGTAGCGAGGCTGTGAAGCTGACTTTAGTCGGTACGGCTGCTTACAATTTGGGGGCTGCTGGTACTGAAACTGCGACGGTGGCGATCGCAGATAACGACGTATCAGTCATACCAATACCGGGAACTTTTAATTTCAGCAACGCCACTTACAGCGTTAATGAAAACGGCGCAACCCAAACAATTACGGTTAATCGGACAGGTGGTAGCAATGTTTCCGCCTCTGTCAGTTACGGCACTGCTGACGGTAGCGCCACCGCTGGAAGTGACTACACTGCAACATCGGGTACGTTAAACTTTGTCTCTGGTGAAACTAGCAAAACTTTCACTATTCCGATCGCCAATGACACCTTAGTCGAAGGTAATGAAACTGTCAATCTCAGCTTGACAAATGCCACAAATAATGCTGTTTTGGGCAATCAAAAAACGGCGATTTTGACGATCGTCGATACGACGGCAACGCCCACACCAACGCCCACACCAACGCCCACACCAACGCCCACACCAACGCCCACACCGGATCTAACCTGCATTGGCGATCGCATTGAACGACCAAACCTCGATCGACTAAATCCAGTCGATAATATCATCAACGGCAATTCCGGCATCATCATTGGTACTGCCAAAAATGACGGTTATATTGGCAGTAACACTCCCAATATATTCGATGCCAAAGCAGGTAACGACAACCTGATTGGTGGGAATAGCGCAGACATTTTCAACGGCAACGAAGGTAACGATTTTATTGATGGCAAGGGCGGCAACGATATCCTGTTGGGAGGCAAAGGAAACGACATCATTATTGGCGGTTTTGGTAAAGATGTTATTTTCGGGAATCAAGGAAACGATTCACTTAACGGGCAAGAAGATGATGACTTAATCTTGGGCAATGAAGGTAACGATTTTATCGACGGCGGCAAAGGAAACGATACTTTGTTCGGCGGAAACGGTCAGGATTTAATCCTAGGCAGCGAAGGCAATGATACTCTCTTTGGAGAACTTGGGGACGATACTTTGTCTGGCGATGCCGGAAATGACCTAGTTTATGGAGGCCAAGGCAATGATTTAATTGACGGCGGTAAGGGCAATGATTCGATTTATGGAGACAAAGGTAACGATACGCTTCTCGGTTGCGAAGGAAACGATATTTTGTTCGGAGGTTTAGGCAACGACAGCTTGATTGGCGGTTTGGGCAATGATATATTTGTCGTCGGAAACAATCTCGGACTCGATATTATTTCCGATTTTGTGAAAGGCGAAGATGTGTTAGGATTGTCTGGTGGCTTGAGTTTCAACCAACTGAAAATCACTCAGAGTAATAACAATACTTTGATTGAGGTGAATGGAATTGCGATCGCCTCTTTGATCGGAGTCAATGCTTCACAAATCGGAGTTAACGATTTCCGAACAGTTTAAAACGCTTGTAGAGTTTGTTGTAATATCATTTCATCTCGCACAAACACAATCAAAAACGTTCGTAGTGAGGACTTTAGTCCTCTGACGGATGCGGACTAAAGTCCTCACTACGAACCAATTTTACATAACAGTAAAAATCTACTATTCTACCTCCGAAGCCCGCAGTTGTCCGCAGGCGGCATCTGCTTCTAAGCCGCGAGAATACCGCACGCTAACTGCAATTTTCTTCTCCTTCAAAACCGCCACAAATTGGTTAATTCGATTGGGAGTTGGCCGCTGATATTCAGCTTCCTGAATCGGATTGTAAGGAATCAAATTGACGTGACACTGAAAACCGCGCAACTGACTTGCTAACTCGGCGGCGTGTTCTGGTAAGTCATTCACATTGGCTAACAGCACGTATTCAAAGCTTAACCTGCGGCCGGTCGATCGCACGTATTCGCGGCATTCTGCCATTAACTCACCCAAAGGATAAGGGTGGGCGCTGGGAATCAACTCTTCGCGCAGTCTTTGATTGGAGGCGTGGAGGCTGACAGCAAGGGTAACTTGCAGTTGATGTTCGGCTAGTTTGTTGATGCGGTTGCGAATTCCGACTGTGGAAATGGTGATGTTGCGCTGTCCAATTCCGACATCTTGATTCAAACACTTGACAGCAGCTACGACATTATCGATATTTAGCAGGGGTTCGCCCATCCCCATAAATACGATGTGGCTGACTCGGCGGCCGAAATCTTGCTGTACTGTCAAGACTTGATCGACGATTTCGTGTTTTTCTAAGTTGCGCTTGAAACCGCCTTTGCCCGTAGCGCAAAAGTCGCAGCCCATCGCACAGCCAACTTGGGCTGAGACGCAGACTGTCAGCCGTTTTTCGGTGGGAATGCCGACGGTTTCAATGATTTGACCGTCTGCCAATTTTAAGAGATACTTGACGGTGGAGTCTGGTGCGACTGATCGCAAATGAATAGTCGATCGCCCGATCGGAATTTTAGCAACAGTTTCGCGCCATTGTTTAGAGAATACCGAAATTTCAGAGAGCGATCGCGCGCCTCTCTCATAAATCCACTGATACAACTGCTTCCCGCGATAAGCAGGTTGCCCATTTTGCTGTACCCACTCCGTTAACTCAGCCAAATTCGCGCCCAACAACGGCGGAATTTTACCAGACTCAACAGCCAAAGCATCAGTCTTGCGAGACTGATTCGCATCCCTGGAATTACCAGAAGAGTACACCTGAGAAACGGAAGTAGGAGACATAGGTCATCAGAAAATTTAAAACCACCCTCTATATTAAAACTTCTCGACCAAAACTGCCGACAATCCTCCAGAAGGCGAAGTCTCGATCCCCCTAAATCCCCCTTAAGAAGGGGGACGAAAGAGAATAATCCGGTTCCCCCCTTGTTAAGGGGGGTTAGGGGGGATCTTATTGTGGACTCACAAAGAAAACTCCTGACACAAATACCCGCAACAAAGTTAATTTTGGCCAAATTCCCCAAATATTGCGTGTAAATGACCGCAGTCACCTAAAATAAACTCTGTAGTTTGTGAAAGGGTATGCAAATTTGACAGCTTTCCACCACAATTAATGCAATTTTCATGGTGCTAAATATTCTTGCGCTGCCCTTAGGCTTTCAATTTACATCCCCGGGCCCGATTATCTTTCAACTCGGCCCCGTAGCCGTTCGTTGGTACGGGCTGTTGATAGCTTCTGCCGTCTTGATTGGGGTCACTCTATCTCAATATTTGGCAGAAAAACGCCGCGTTAACCCGGAATTGCTGGGCGATTTAGCAATTTGGCTGGTTCTGGGCGCTATTCCCTGTGCTCGAATTTACTACGTGGCTTTTGAGTGGCAGCAATACGCCCAGAGGCCTGAAGATATTCTGGCAATTTGGAAAGGTGGAATTGCTATTCACGGCGCAATTTTGGGAGGCACGATCGCAGCTTTAATTTTTGCGAAAATCCAGCGAGTTTCTTTTTGGCAATTGGCAGATTTGATCGCACCTTCGGCAATTCTCGGTCAGGCGATCGGACGTTGGGGAAATTTCTTTAACTCGGAAGCTTTTGGAAGTCCTACGGATTTGCCCTGGAAACTCTATATTCCGGCAAACAGTCGCCCGATCGCCTATGCTAATTTTGAATACTTTCATCCCACATTTCTCTACGAATCTCTGTGGAATTTGACAGTATTTGGGTTGCTGCTGACTTTGTTTTTCCGCGACTTGCAGGGCAAAATTAGATTGAAAACTGGTGCTTTGTTTTTGGTTTATATCGCTGCTTACAGTTGCGGTAGAGTCTGGATTGAAGGGTTGCGAACTGATAGTTTGATGTTCGGGGCGCTGCGGACGGCGCAGATGGTAAGCTTGACTGGGATTGTTTTAGGTTTGGGCGGGTTGGCTTGGCTTTATTTGCTCGATCGACCTTTGCCAGATGTTGTATCAGCCACGGGCGATCGCACAAAGGTTGATCCCAAATCCCCAGAAGATCAATAAAAAACCCCAGAGACGTTAGTCTCTAGGGTTCAAAACCAGGGTGCATCTACCATCCCTTACTTCCAACCCAAATAGGTGCATCCGGAAACGCCGGTAAATTTAGCAAATTTTTTATCCGCAATGAGTTTGACAGAGATTGAATCCCTAATTCCAGGCGTATACATTGTAGGTGCAGGCCCGGGAGATCCGGATTTGTTGACTGTTAAGGCTCAAAAACTACTGGCCCAGGCCGATGTCATATTATTTGCCGATTCCCTAGTTCCAAAGCAAATTTTAGAGGGGGTGCGCGCGGATGCTGAAGTTATCCAAACGGCAGATAAGACTCTCGAAGAGATTGTACCTTTGATGGTCGATCGAGTGCGAGCCGGCAAAAGCGTCGTCCGACTGCATTCGGGCGATCCCTGTCTCTACGGCGCAGTCGGCGAACAAATGCACGCTTTAGCGGAAGCGGGAATTGCTTTTGAGGTAATTCCGGGAATTAGTGCTTTCCAACTTGCGGCGGCTAAACTTAAAATTGAGTTGACAGTTCCCGGAGTTGTGCAGACAATTATTTTGACCAGAATTAGCGGCAGAACTGAAGTACCAGAACGTGAAGAATTAGCTAGTTTAGCGGCCCATCAAGCGAGTTTGTGTCTGTATTTGAGCGCGCGACACGTCGAACAAGCTCAAGCTAAGTTGATGGAACATTACCCGTCTGATTTGCCTGTGGCGATTTGTTATCGCTTGGGCTGGCCGGATGAGAAAATTGTGTTAGTTCCCCTTGACAAAATGGCGATCGCCACTCGCGAACACAATTTAATCAGAACGACGATGTATGTGATTAGTCCGGCTTTGGGTAAAGAGGCCCAAGGGCGATCGCGCTTGTACCATCCAGAGCACGATCGGCTGTTTCGTCAGTTGACAGTTGACAGTTGACAGTTGTCAGTTGGCAATTGGTAGGGGCGGTGGATGGTGCGTGCCCGCCCTCTTCGTTGACATTTGACAGTTGACAGTCATTGGAAGAAATTATCAATTATCAATTATCAATTATCAATGCCCGATGCCCAATGCCCCCATTCCCCATTCCCCATTATCTATGAAAGATTTAACTCGCAGACAATTTATCACTGTCACCGCATTAACCGCCGGATTTGCCTTAGCAGTTCATCCTATTTCTTTGGCAACTATTACCACAGATACAACGAATTTAGTTGCAGGTGAAGTCAAAATTCCCGTGAAAGATGGGCAGATTCCAGGATACAGAGCAATGCCAGCTAGCGGTAGCAATTTTCCAGTAATTTTAGTAATTCAAGAAGTCTTTGGAGTGCACGCCCACATTCAAGATATTTGCCGCCGTTTAGCTAAATTAGGTTATTTGGCGATCGCCCCAGAGATGTTTGCCCGTCAAGGTGATGTTTCTAAAATCACCGACATTCAAGAAATTGTCAGTAAAGTTGTCTCGAAAGTTCCCGACGCTCAAGTCATGTCCGATTTAGATGCTACCGTCGATTGGGCGCAAAAGTCAGCCAAGGGCAATATTGATAAGTTAGGAATTACCGGATTTTGCTGGGGTGGCAGAATTGTCTGGCTGTACGCAGCCCACAACCCGAAAGTCAAAGCTGGTGTGGCTTGGTACGGGCGTTTGGCGAGCGCTTCTGGGCCTTTAACTCCCAAACAGCCGATCGACCTTGCCGCAACTTTAAAAGTGCCAGTATTGGGGCTTTACGGCGGCAAAGACGAGTTAATTCCCAACGATACAGTCGAGAAAATGCAGCAACTTCTCAAAACTGGCAGCAGCGGTTCCGAAATTGTGCTTTATCCAGATACACCCCACGGTTTTAACGCCGACTATCGCCCCACTTACCGGGAAAAAGAAGCCAATGATGCTTGGAAAAAGCTGCAAGATTGGTTTAAAAAGCATGGAGTTGTTTGAGAGTTTTGACCAAGGGAGTTAGCCAGTTGACAGTTAAAAATATTGTCACTGGTAACTCGACCCAAAATCAAGCAATTTCTTGTTGCAATCCCTCACTCGATTTAGATTTCATGCTGAATAGAACAACACCAACTACTAGAATTAAAACAACAATTGTTCTCCAGTGAATCAAAAAAGGCAAACCCGCTGCTAAAAATATCCGTCTCGGAAAAAAGAGCAGAAAAACTAAAGCAATACTGCTGAGCAAAGCTTTGCGGTTATTGCTGCAATACAGCCACAGCGAAGTCAGAATCGGGAACAAACCTACATAATCGTAAACGTGAGTATATCCCAGAAAGGTGAAGGATATACCCATCAGCAAAGCCAACACATCTTCGCGATTAATTCTATTGCGAAACACCCACAGCACAACCGCTAAAATTACTGCCACAATCTTGATAGCTGGTATTTTGAAGCCTAAAGAAGCGAAAAGACTTTCCATACCAACTTTATCTTGAAACCCCGGTTGATTGAAAGGCAAAGAACTATAGCTGTCTAGAATTCCTTGATGCCACGCTGCCAGCATCCCAACTGGCCCGCCATACAGCACCAACGGGTAAGCGCTCATAATTATAACCGTTGCCAAGGCTACAGCTAATATTTTCCAGTTCCGTTCTAGCAAAAACCAAATACCCAGCAATAAGCATAGTTGCGGCTTAAAACTGGCTATACCCAAACAGACTCCTGCCAATACAAATATTTGCCGTTGGCTGAAAAACCAAGCAGCCATTGTCCCGGCAAAAGCCATCAAAGAAGTTTGACCCATCCACACAACGTGGGCAGTGAATGGGTTGCCAACAATCATCGCAGTCATCACCAAACTGCCGAGTTGATTTTGACTGTTATTTTGATGTTGGTTGATGGTGCGAACTGTCATCGCAATAATAGCTGCGATTGAAAGCAAGTTGAGTAATAGCCAAACAAACTTGGCAATAGGGTAATCGAAAAGACCGACAAACATACAAAACACGGCTGATTGAGGAGGATAAAAGAAAGCCGCATCTTTTAGGTTGTCAATTTCTTTTATTGTCGCTACACTTTGAGTCAGCATACCGTGGTTGTAAGCATTTAAACCTTTCAGCCAAGCACGTCCGGCAGCGTAAAGGACACCACCGTCAGCATTTAGCTGGCCGTCTCTGCCAATCCCTATTATGCCGAAACAAATTAGAGATAATATACTGACTGCTACAAGACCTAAACCAAAGTTCCGTTTAAACGATTCTGTCATCGAATTATCTCCGGTTTTGTTAAGTAATTGAGTGACTGCGTTTAGATTCTAAGATTAATAGCTAAAGTCTTAACATAGTATATAGTTGGTTGTCAAAACATCGGAAAAACTCAATTTAAGTTAATAAAAATAAATATTGTGGCAAGCATAAAATTTGGTTGTGAAAAAACTAATATTGGCAATCTCAACATTCTCGGTGTGGCGCATCGCCCTTAAGACAGTTGGGTTTGTGGACGGGACATTGGTAAACTGGGCGGTGTAGAATTATCGATCGACAGGTAAGCCCGTGCTAGACGAACAAGCTAAAAAGACCCTCCTCCGCAAAATCCCTCACGGATTGTACATTTGCGGTGTCAAAGACGGGGAAGAAGTCAACGGTTTCACCGCTAGCTGGGTGATGCAATCTTCCTTTACCCCTCCCTTAGTCGTCAACTGCGTCAAGCAAGATTCCAAATCCCACGCCATGATCAAAGCCAGCGGTGTGTTTGCTTTGAGTTTCCTGGAAGCTGGACAAAAAGAGTTAGCCCAGAAATTCTTCAAGCAGCAGCGCCGCGTTGGCAATAAATTTGAGGATGTAGAATTTTATCTAGGCGCCGAAACAGGTTGTCCGATTATTTCGGATACTCTGGGTTACATTGAGTGCAATGTTGTTGGTGCTGTGGAACACGGAGATCACACGGTTTATGTCGGTGAAGTTATCGGCGCCGGTGTTCATCGCGAGGGCGATCCGTTGCTATTAGAAACCACAGGCTGGAATTACGGCGGCTAAAGAGTTGGCAGTTGGCAGTTGGCAATAGTCAGTTGTCAGTTGTCAGTTGATCTGTGGTAGGGGCGGTGCCCCCGTGCCCGCCCTCTTAGTTGTCAGTTGAGAGTGGTTAATTGTTAGGCGATTGACAATAGATAAAAAATCGCCGACAATTTTGTCAGAATTTTCTAATGTTAAAATTGGCACGTGGACGAAAATACATTTAGCGGGAAGTTGAGCATTGCGAATATGTTTTAAAACTGCGTAATAGAGAGCTTCACAAACATATTTTCCGGCTTCGTGACTGATTTCGGTGGTGCATAAATCAGCGACTAGCGGTTCGAGATTGACTTTTGTTTTCAGAATGTCTGTATCGCAGCAAGCGCAGGATTCTACGGTTAATTTTTGCCGGCTTTCGGCCATGCCGCAGCAGATAATAATGTCGGGTTGGATTTTGTTGATTTGGGCGATCGCCAAATTCGGCGCTTCCTGAAAATCTACGGGCAGTTTTCTCAAATAAGTTAGCGAATCAGGCAAAGATTGAATTCGAGAAATTTTGGCTAATAAATCGTCGGAAGAGTTCGACTTCTGATGGGAAAGCCAAGTATTAAATGAGGTCAGCAGGATTTTGTTAGTCATATAATGTCCTCTGTATTAAGTGCGATCGAATAGGTTGGTAGTTAGGTTCGTAGTTAGGTTCGTAGTTAGGTTCGTAGTGAGGACTTTAGTCCTCTGAATTTCTGCGGACTGAAGTCCGCACTACGAACCTTTGTTCGTAGTTAGGTTCGTAGTGAGGACTTTAGTCCTCTGAATTTCTGCGGACTGAAGTCCGCACTACGAACCTTTGTTCCTAGTTAGGTTCGTAGTGAGGACTTTAGTCCTCTGAATTTCTGCGGACTGAAGTCCGCACTACGAACCTTTGTTCCTAGTTAGGTTCGTAGTGAGGACTTTAGTCCTCTGAATTTCTGCGGACTGAAGTCCGCACTACGAATCTTTGTTCCTAGTTAGGTTCGTAGTGAGGACTTTAGTCCTCTGAATTTCTGCGGACTGAAGTCCGCACTACGAACCTTTGTTCCTAGTTAGGTTCGTAGTGAGGACTTTAGTCCTCTGAATTTCTGC
>NZ_JAHREU010000009.1:81515-125639 GCF_020883145.1 Microcoleus sp. CAWBG27 | reverse complement strand
GACTTTAGTCCTCTGAATTTCTGCGGACTGAAGTCCGCACTACGAACCTTTGTTCCTAGTTAGGTTCGTAGTGAGGACTTTAGTCCTCTGAATTTCTGCGGACTGAAGTCCGCACTACGAACCTTTGTTCCTAGTTAGGTTCGTAGTGAGGACTTTAGTCCTCTGAATTTCTGCGGACTGAAGTCCGCACTACGAACCTTTGAAGTCCTGGCTACGAACCTTTGTTGTTGGTAATTTTGTGCAATAATAGTTCTATTAATAATATAAGGCAAGTAAGTCAATGTCTGTCATTGCAGTAGTAGACTATGACATGGGCAATCTGCACTCGGTCTGTAAAGGCTTGGAAAATGTGGGTGCAGTGCCAACAATTACCGATTCTCCGGCTATCATCGATCAGGCTGATGCGGTGGTTTTGCCGGGTGTGGGTTCCTTCGATCCGGCGATGCAGCATTTACGATCGCGCAATTTGATAGAACCGATAAAAAGTGCGATCGCCTCTGGAAAACCTTTTTTAGGCATTTGTTTGGGTTTGCAAATGCTGTTTGACAGTTCCGAAGAAGGTACGGAACCAGGTATGGGAATTATTGCCGGAAAAGTGCGCCGATTTCGATCGGAACCTGGGTTGACCATTCCGCACATGGGATGGAATCAATTAGAATACACTCAGCCGAATTTGCCATTGTGGCAAAATCTCTCACCTCAACCTTGGGTTTATTTAGTGCATTCTTATTATGTCGATCCGGTTGATTCAACAGTAAAAGCTGCGGTGGTGACGCATGGAAGCCAAACTGTGACGGCGGCTGTAGCTAAAGACAATTTGATGGCCGTACAGTTTCACCCGGAAAAATCTTCGACTACGGGATTGCAAATGCTGTCAAATTTTGTCAGTCTGGTGAGGACAAAAGTTGCTGCTTAGGTAATAGATATCTCGCAAAATGTCTATTAAATCCAGGTACGTTGTTGCGCTTCAGCGCTCTTTTGGGGATATCGGAAAGAGCGCTAAATCCCAAATTACGGACTTCTTAACACAGTCAAAAATATGTTGACTATCAAACGTCGGAAAGAGCGCTTAAGCGCAACTACATACCTCAATTAATTTTAAAACCTGCGGAAAGAGCGCTTAAGCGCAACTACATACCTCAATTAATTTTAAAACCTGCGGAAAGAGCGCTTAAGCGCAACTACGTACCTGCTTTTTTTGCAAAAGGTGTATAGCAATCCTTATCGTACCAGCTAATACCTATCGCTCGATCGCATATTTCCTCACCACCGGCTGTAACGTGAAAGCGACATTACCGCTGACTGTGATTTTCTCAATTAGCGATCGCCATCCCAGAGATTCCAGCGCTTCCATCAAATTCGATGTTTTAACCGGTTCAGCAAGTCCGCCGCGCAATTGAGCTAGATCCATTGGTGTTCCCGCAGCAGCCAACTGCTTGATTACATCTTTTTCTAACACGGAAAGTCGCTGAAATTGCTGCGATAAAATATGGTTGATTTGACCTAAAAATACGGTATTTTCTCTGATAAACTCTGAAGTTTTACCGTTAAATAGCTCTAAAATCATTGCTGAAACAATCCTCAGGGCTAAAGGATGAGCGGCATAACAGTCAATCAATTCGTCCCATTGTTTTTCTTTAATTAAGCCTCTTTCTGTCAGAATTTCTCGCGCTGCCATATTGTCTAAACCTGTGAGTTTATAAGATCGAACGGGACGAGTTTGACCTTCTAACATGGCTATGTCTCTGGATTTTTCCGCACTGGTAAGCAACAAACAGCTTTGATGGTTGGATTCTCCTATTTGTCTGAACAGCCTTTCGTAATCTTCGTAGCCCGATCGATATTTGCCAGCCAAACCCCCCGTATCTAAGATCGTTTCCACGCCGTCAAGCACAATCAAACAGCGGTGCGCTTGCAAATGCTCAATCAGAACGGAAATCCCGTCGCCGAGGTTTTCCGGCAGTTTTTTGCCCTGATAGTCGCAGATAAATTGAATTAAGCCAGCCGCCAAATCTTGACAACTCGGCTGATTCGACAAACTCCGCCAGATGACAAAATCAAACTCGTGCTGAATTTGCTTGGCTAATTGCGCGCAAAGTGCAGTTTTACCAATTCCGCCCATCCCGAAAATCGCAACTAACCGACAGCGATCGATCGAAATCCATGTTTTCAACACGCCCAATTCTTCGCGGCGGCCGCAAAAACCCGAAATATCCGGCAATTCGCTGCAATTTTGCCGGGTTTGAGGAGTGGGCGCGGGCGCGAGATTGCCGGAAATATCCCCCGAAGTGCGATCGTCAGCTTCGAGTCGCAACCCAAAAGCTGCAAACAAACTCTCCATTTTGGCTGTGTCAGCGGGGGCTCGCCGGTTCAATATATTAGACACCGTATCCGTCGAGACGAAAGACGGAGAATTTCGATTAAGTCCAGGATCGGTTTGTTCAGAGATGGTTTGCAAGCTGGGGCGATCGGGAAATTTGAGGTAAATTGCGTTCCAGATTTTATTCCATCCTTTGTCTGTAAGTATTCTGCCGCGATCGCGCCTTGCTTTCGGTAAACTCATTTTGATTTTTTATTTTTGATTTTATATGTAGAGTGCGTCAGCAATGTGGGATGGGCGTCCCCCCCGTCAGCAATCTGGAATGGGCGTCCCGCCCGTCATGTGGGATGGGCGTCCCGCCCGTCCGTCGATCGACTCAGCACTTAAGGGAGTTAACAAACTCCGTTACTTAAATCTTATAGCGCCTGTAACCCTTTCCGAACAAAGCTCGATCGCAATATTTCCACCGATACTTAACTCCTGGTTTAACTCCCGCTTCTTCGGTTTCAGTTTTTTTGCGGTTCTGCGAAAGTATCAACAAGTCAAGCAAAAAACCGCAAACAAACGAGACATCAACCATGAAATTATTTACTTCTTCCTCCAAAATTTCTCTAGCTTTGTTCACTGCTTTCGCCGCCGCCAGCACTGTTGTAACTGCGAGTTTATCCAACATCAAACCAGCCGTAGCAGCAGATCGTTGCGAGTGCCCGATTTACGTTAATCGCCGCTTTCAACTACAACAGCCCTACGTTTGGAGTGCTAAAGATTACGGTTCGGTTTTAGCGCGCAACGGCTTTACTCAAGTTGGCCCTCAACCCGGTGCTGTAGTAGTTATGCAGCCTTCTTTCCCCGGAGCAGATAGAACTGTTCACGGACATATTGGAGTAGTAGAAAGAGTTAACGGCGACGGCACGATCGCCGTTCGAGGTACGAACCAAGGAAGCAACGGTTTGTTCGGGGAATTTAACTGTGGCAATGTCAACGTTACTAACTTTGGAACGTCTGTTAACGGCCGTCGCGATGTCTCGTTTTGGGTGCGTGGAAACAACTCAAATCTCGGACAGCAGCCTGTTCAGCAGCCTGTTCAGCAACCGCAAACCGGGTTCCGTCAAGCGAATTTTCCAGCTTGGGTAATGTCTTCTAACGGTATTACTTTGCGGAACAGTCCGAGGCTGGGCGATCGCAGCAATCAAATGGTACGTTTTCGCCAAAACCTCAATTTTGACGGCTGGACTTACGGCGAAGTTGTCAACGATTTGCAATTGGGAACTCCTGATGCTCGCTGGTACAAAATTGCTGGTACAAATTTCTGGGTTCCCAGTGCTTATGTTAACGGCAACGCACCCAATTCTCGCCCCATGCCTTAGTTCTCGGCTGCATCTATCTATTCACCAACACTTTAACTTTTAGATTTTAGTTGAATACCCATACTCATCTGCAAATTCAATCTAAAATCTAAAATCCCAAATCTAAAATTACTTGACAAGGAAGACAAACCATGATTGCTCAATACCAACTGCAAAAAGGATTCGGAAAACTAGCTATTGTCGGAACGCTGTCTGTAATGGCGATCGCATCAAGCGCCGAAATGAGTTTAGCAATTCCCCTGAGACCAATTCTCCGTCGCGCTGTTGAAGGCATCTTGGGAATTCCATCTAATCCTCAAAATCTCCCAGAAAATCAACAGCAATTTCCCCAAGGAACTGCTGGTGCTCCTGAAACTTTTCCCGGAAATGCTGCACCTCAATATCCCGGACAACCGAATCAACAGCCAATTTATCAACAACCAACATATCCACCTGCACCTGGATATCCGCCACCAGGTTATCCGGTTTATCCACAACCTTATCCTGCTCCTGTACCGGCATCTCCGGCGCGGCAAACCCAACCGGTGATTATCAACAACTTTTGATAGTTGTTATTCCCTAGGGCAATCCCCGGTGGTTGCCCAAACTTCGGAATCAATTACCAATTACTAATTACTAATTACTAATTACTAATTACTAATTACTAATTATAAATTTATGAATACTCCTCCTGTTTCGTTTCCTGTTAAAGTGGTGTTAGTATCACTGGTAGTCAGCAATGCTGTATTATGTGTCAAACAAGCCCAGACACCAGTACCTGAATCTAATCAAGCAGAAAATACTGTCAAATCTGGGTTTTAAATGATACAATTTTCCCAAAAAGTTGACCTGTGACAGTAGTAGGGGCGGTGGATGGTGCGTGCCCGCCCTCTTAGGAGCGCAAATTAAATAATTTACACTCTTGAAAGTGGGATGGGCCCAAAGAACCCGTCCAGAAATAACGGGCTCTTTGGCCCCATCCCACAAAAAATATCAAATTGTAAGTTATTTAATTCTCATTCCTAATATCGTTTCCGGTTGTATTGGTATTGTTTAAACAGTTAAATGTTAACAGTCAAGGCTATAGCAATCCTCAATCATTTTCATAGTTATTATAGGAGTTGTTTAAAATCCCGGTTGCCCCGATAGATAGGGGGTAGGCACGGGGACACTACCCCTACAAATCTTCATGAATCATTTAGGATTGCTATATAAGATTGTCCATTGAATGCGAGAGATTTTTAATGGCGACGCACCCTACAAATACTTTTACATCCGTTACATCCGTTACAGAATCCGTTGCCGAACTTCCTTCTTCCTTCTTCTTATGAGTATCAGAATCTATGGCAACCGTCAAATCAAAACTCTGCCGGGATTGGCAACTCGCCCGACTCTGGCGCGAGTCAGAGAGGCTTTATTTAATATTTGGCAGGGATCGATCGCAGATTGCAAATGGCTTGACATCTGTACCGGTAGCGGCTCGATGGGAGCAGAAGCCTTGTGTCGCGGGGCTTCCAGTGTCACCGGCATCGAGCAGTCGGCGAAGGCTTGTGCAATTATCCGCGAAAACTGGGAGAAAATAGCAGACGAGTCTCAAGTATTCCAGATATTGCGGGGAAATGCGATCGCCAAATTAGCCTCACTATCACCACAGCAGTTCGATCGCATTTATTTCGATCCGCCCTACGCCAGCGACTTGTACGAACCTGTGTTGAACGCGATCGCCAGCCAAGAAATGCTAGCACCTGATGGCGAAATCGCGATCGAACACAGCCCGGAGCGATCGACCCAACCGATTCCCGGCCTAGAAATTTGCCGACACAAAGTATATGGGAATACAGCCTTAACTTTCTATACGCACAGTTGGTGACGGACTCAAAAGGCATCAGGATCGTCTCAAATCCTTGTGGAAGCGTCGCCTGTGAGCGATCGCCGCGATCCTGTTGGGGCACCCCATCAAAGTTTGTCGCTTCGATACATACAAATTTTTCTGAAGAAGTTAAACTTGCTCCGTAGCTTGTCAAAGCAAGTTTCCTGAGAAATCCTCGAAATAAATTAACTTTACGCTGAAAAAAAGATCTTTCAGTTGTAACATGAACTGCAAAGTGTGAGTGTGAATATTCCTAAAGGAGTGAATATGGTTCAGACACCTTCGCGCCATCGCGGCAGCGAGTTTTCGGCTACTAACTCGGTACAACCAGTCAAACGCGATACGATTTTGCTGGGAAATACCCTCTCCCTACCCAATACAAAACTTTTCGGCACAGACGGAATTCGCGGGAAAGTTGGAGAATTGCTGACTGCACCCCTAGCGCTGCAAGTTGGATTCTGGGCTGGGCAAGTTCTACGCCAAAATGCCCCCAACCAGGGCCCTGTGATTTTGGGACAAGACAGCAGAAATTCCAGCGATATGCTGGCAATGGCACTGTCGGCTGGTTTGACAGCCGCCGGTTTGGAAGTGTGGAATTTGGGATTGTGCCCCACTCCCTGCGTTGCTTATCTGGCAAGCATTTCGCAGTCTGTGGGCGGAGTAATGATTTCGGCTAGCCACAATCCCCCAGAAGATAACGGGATTAAGTTTTTCGGCCCCAACGGGTCAAAGCTGTCTCAGCATTTACAGGAACAAATCGAAGCGGGAATCCGAGGGGCTAAGGTTCCGGTTGCTAGCTTGGCTTTGGGGCATCACTACCACCGCCCAGAGTTGATTAAGGATTATGCTACTTCTCTCTCAGATTCGCTGCAACAGATGAATTTGCGGGGAATGCGGGTGGTTTTGGATTTGGCTTGGGGGGCTGCTGCTGGTTTGGCGCCGGCGGTGTTTGAGCAAATGGGGGCGGATGTGATCTGTTTGCACAATTCTCCTGATGGATCTCGCATTAATGTTAACTGCGGTTCCACTCATCTCGACAGTTTGCAAGCGGCGGTTTTGGAACACCAGGCTGATTTGGGATTTGCTTTTGACGGTGATGCCGATCGAGTTTTGGGTGTTGACAACAAAGGTCGATCGATTGACGGCGATTACATTCTTTATCTGTGGGGCCAGCAATTGCGCGCCTCCGAACAGTTACCGGATAATTTAATTATTTCTACTGTAATGGCTAACCTGGGCTTCGAGCGAGCTTGGGAAGAATTGGGGGGCAAACTAACTAGAACAAACGTCGGAGATCAGCACGTTCATGCTGAAATGCAGCGCACGGGTGCAATGTTGGGCGGCGAACAGTCGGGCCACATTCTTTGTCCGCATTTCGGTATCAGTGGCGATGGTTTGTTGACAGCTTTGCATATAGCTTCGCTGGTGCGTGAGTCCGGGGAATCTTTGTCACAATTGGTAAGTGACAGTTTCCAAACATATCCGCAGTTGTTGGTAAATGTGCGGGTGGACGATCGCGAAAAACGCCTAAAATGGCACGAGTGCGAACCCATGCAAAAGGCGATCGATCGCGCTAAAACCGCAATGGGAGAACAGGGACGGATTTTGGTTCGCGCTTCTGGCACTGAACCGCTAATCAGAGTTATGGTGGAAGCTGCCAGCGCCGACTTAGCTAATTTCTGGACTGAAAATTTAGTCTTAGCCGTTCAGCAACACATCGCTATCTGAAGGAAGAGTTGACAGTTGACAGTTGACAGTTGGAAAAAGTGATAGGGAATAAGCCTTCCGAAAGTATCAACTTAAGTCTGAAATCCTGTGTATCTCTCTAGGTACGTAGTTGGGCTTTAGCCCTCTTTAGGCGTATATCTAAAGAGGGCTAAAGCCCAACAACGTACCTACGGAGGGGTTAGGTGGGATCTAGGTTTCGGCGATCGACATTAGGCAAATACTAGGCTTGAGATTGAGTTGACACCAATGGTGAGAATCATCTAGTAAAATATAGGGATATTGAAACCACTTTTTACTTCTTGTTAACTCAGACTTATTGCCTCTATAATAGAGCGCTAACTTCTTCTTTCTTCAATTCCCCATTTCTGATTTTATGAATAGCAAATCAATTAAAAATGGGCGGTTACACCAAACTTGGTTAAAATTTTTAATTGTCGTCATATTAATAACGGGGATCTTTTTTAGATTTACAAACCTCGATCGCAAAGTCTACTCCTTCGACGAATCTATCACCTCGCTGCGAATTTCTGGCTACACCTGGACGGAAATGGTACAGCAAGATTTTCAAGGAAAAACAATTAGCGTTCAAAATTTGCAGCGGAAATACCAGCAGATAAATCCCGAAAAAAGTTGGTTGGATACAGTTCAAGGTTTAGCTACAGAAGAACCTCAACTACCGCCGCTATATTTTATTTTAGCCCGATTTTGGGTGCAGTGCTTCGGCCCGGAAGTGGCAACTGTCAGAAGTCTTTCAGCTTGGATGAGTTTGTTGATTTTTCCCAGCGTTTATTGGCTGTGTTGGGAATTATTTCGCTCTGCGCGTGCGGGATGGATGGCTGTGACAATCGTGGCTGTGTCGCCTTTTCACGTCTTGTACGCGCAAGAGGCAAGGCCGTATATGATGTTTGCTGTCCTCGTCTTGCTGTCGAATGCCATTCTGCTGCGGGCGATCGCCCTACAAAAATCTACCGCCACATTTAAATCTACATCTAAATCTACTAAATCTACATCTAAATTGAGCCAAGCCGTTTGGTTGATTTATGCGATCGCCCTGACTGTAGGACTCTATTCTAGTTTATTATTTTTTTTAGTAATATTAGCCCACGGTATCTACGTAATTATAACTGAAAATTTGCGGTTTCGCCAAACATTAATTGCTTATTTACTAGCTTCAGCGACAGCAACACTCATTTTCGCCCCTTGGATTTTCGTATTAGTTAATAACTCGCCCAGAATCGCTGCAACAGTAGGTTTGCCCCATCTTTCTCTTTCGCCCCTATCTTCACTTAAACCTTTATTTATTATTACCTGTAGAATTTTTATTGACACCCATTGGGCAGGTGGAATCATCAAATTAGGTTCTGGCAATACTACTACTGATTCAATCAGACTGATTGTAGCAGTTCTATTAATATTAGCGATCGCACATTCAATCTATTTGCTTTGCTACTCAACTCCCAAACGAGTTTCGCTGTTTGTCTTGACAGCGATCGGAATTACAGCGATAGTATTGATAGCAGTGGGAGGCGTTGCCGATCGCTATCTAGTTCCCTATATTTTAGGAATCCAGCTAGCTGTTGCTTACCTCTTTACCGCTAAAATTGCCACGGCCAACAATCCACGACAAAAACTCTGGCAGCTCGGTTTAATAGCCATAATATCGAGTGAAATAGTTTCTTGTGCAGTTAGCTCGCAGTCACAACTTTGGTGGAACAAGTATCCTTCCAGCACTAAACACAATCCAGCAATAGCAGCGATTGTCAATCAAGCCCAAAAACCTTTAGTGATATGTCACGGAGGCAACAACATCACCGGAAAAATACTGTCTGTCAGCTATTTGCTGAAGCCACAAGTAGAGCTTTTGCTAGCAGTGAAACCCGAGCAAGTTAAAATTCCCGACGGTTTTAGCGATGTATTTCTCTACAGAAGCACCGAGCTATTACGATTTGAACTAGAAAAAGTGCAAAAATATAAAATCACACCAATTTAC
Organism: Microcoleus sp. CAWBG27; assembly: GCF_020883145.1. NCBI lineage: Bacteria > Bacillati > Cyanobacteriota > Cyanophyceae > Oscillatoriales > Microcoleaceae > Microcoleus > Microcoleus sp. CAWBG27. The sequence continues at coordinate 116,385 of NZ_JAHREU010000009.1, read as the reverse complement.
AAACCGGGCGATGTGTGGCTTTGGCGTTTAGAGAAATAATGAAAGTGGTAACTGCGAATGATGATTTCTGTTGTGATACCTACCTACAACCGCGAGCAACCCCTGCGAGAGACATTGGCTGACGTGATTCGGCAAAATTACCCAGATTTTGAAGTGCTGGTAATCGATCAAACTCGCACTCACGAATCGGAAACTGGAGTTTATTTAGAGGAATTGGCAACTGCGGGGAAAATTCGGTGGTTTCCGGTAGATTGGGCGAGTTTACCGGGAGCTCGAAATTATGCAGTGCGGCGCGCTGTGGGAGAGATTATTTTATTTATTGATGATGATGTACAATTGCCGGATGGTTTTTTGGTGGCTCATGCTGGCAATTATTTAGCAAAACCGGATGTGGGATGTGTGGCGGGCAGGGTTTTTGACAGAATGAAACTCGGTAATTCTGGAGGCGATTTGACGATCGACTTTTTGCCCCCAGAAGCCATGGATCCGGGCCTTGCTTGGTATTTTATCGATTTGGTGCATACGGTACAACCGCAGCAGGTACTCTCGGGTAGAGGCTGCAATATGTCGTTTCGGCGGCAGGTTTTTACCGAGTGGGGTTTGACGTTTGACGAGCGGTTTGTAGGGAGTGCGGTGCGGGAGGAGTCGGATTTTTGTTTGAGATTGCGATCGACTGGTATGAAAATTTGGTACGATCCCAGTGCTTGTTTAGTTCACTTGGGGGAAGAAAGCGGCGGATGTCACGATGTCAGCACGCGATCGATCGAATATCAAATCACATTTTATCACAACCACTTCCTCATGGGATTGAAAAATTTAACCGTCTTTCAATGCCTGCGATTTTTTGCCAAACTTTTTGACTGCCACGTTTTGGGGAAGCCGCCTTGTCATAAAAGCCGATCGCCCATTAAAATCATTATTCGACTTAATTTTTATATCCTCGGCTTGATTAGCGCCCTCCATACACTCATCAAATCGCTCTGGAATGACGGACAAATTTACACAAATCAAGACAAAATCAACCCTAAATAATTTATGAATTAATTCCCAATGCCCCATTCCCAATGCCCCATTCCCAATGCCCCATTCCCAATGCCCAATAAATGAGAATCCTCGTTGCCAGCCATACCTATATAGTTGACATAAATCGGCAAAAATTTAAAATATTAGCCAATCTAGAACCCGACATAGAAGTAACAATTGTAGTGCCGCGACGCTGGAAACCCGGAGGCGTACAAAATAAAATCATCGAAACCAAATTTTATCAAGAAGACTCATTTAAAATAGTTCCCATCTCCAACTTCAGTCAAAACAATCAAGGCTTGCTAACATTTGGCACAGATATAATTAGACTTTTACAGGAATTCAAACCGCAGATTATCCAAGTCGAACAAGGTTCAAAATCCCTAGCCTACAGCCAATTAATTATACTCAATAAATTACTCAAACTCCAAGCAAAAAATATATTATTTACCTGGTGGAATCTATCCTATGAATTGAAATGGCCTATTTCTGTATTAGAAAATTGCAATCTTCAGAATACCGACGGAATTATTGCCGGCAATTTAGATGGCTCTAAAATTTTGTACCAGCGGGGCTACACAGGTGCGATGGCAGTAATGCCCCAACTAGGAGTAGACGAAAAATTGTTTGTGCCTGCTGCTAAAGATATTGAGCTGTCCCGAAAATTCGGCATTAAACCAACAGATTTTGTGGTAGGATTTGTAGGGCGATTTGTCGAAGAAAAAGGACTGCTAACTTTAGCTGAAGCATTAGCAGGATTGAAACAACTTTCTTGGAAGTGGTTGTTAGTAGGACAAGGAAAATTGCGATCGCACCTGGAACAAAAATGTATAGAATGGGGCATCAGCGATCGAATAATCTGGGTAGAAAGCGTTTCCCATGAAGAAATTCCACCTTACATGAACTTAATGAACTGTTTGGTATTGCCCTCGCAAACCAGCTATAAATTCAAAACTTTGACTACCGTGGGCTGGAAAGAACAATTTGGTCATGTTTTAATTGAAGCGATGGCTTGTAAAATCCCGGTTATCGGTTCCGATTGCGGCGAAATTCCCCACGTTATCGGCGATGCCGGGTTAGTCTTCCCCGAGGGAAATGCAGGGATTTTGCGAGATTGTTTGCAGCAATTGATGGAATCGCGGGATTTGGCTGTTGATTTGGGCGATCGGGGTTATCATAAAGTTATGACAAGTTATACAAATCAAGCCTTAGCTGAGCAGTTATTAGATTTTTACAAACAACTTTTGTAGCAGAAGGTAGAAGTTGTAGGGTGTGTCGCCATGAAGAAAAATTCCTAACTACATATCAACAATCTCATAGCGACGCACTTGGCTTATTTGTATCAATTCCGGTTGCACCGAAATGATGTTGACACTTGACAGTTGACACTTGATTTTTAATACCATTTTTGTGTGAAGCTGCATAGAATCTGATCCCCCCTAACCCCCCTTAATAAGGGGGGGACAAGAGTTACTCAAAGTCCCCCTTCTTAAGGGGGATTTAGGGGGATCCGGATATGTGCAACTTCACATTAAATTGGTATAACGCTTTAAACAATACCGATGCAACCGGAAACGATTTAATACCAATTTTCAACAAATAACAGTATTCTTGTCCCCCCCTGATTCATGGGGGGGCTAGGGGGGGGTCGAAGAGTGTTGCACAATGTTAGATAAATGGTATATAGCGGTTATCAGAAAGATTCGCGGACGTTGTTGGGATGCGAGCCCTCTGAGTTTACTGGTTTTGCAAACTGTCTGTTATACCTCATCTTTTTGAGAAAGGCTATAACAAGGGTATTACTTGGCAGCAAAGAAGTAGTAATCTGCTGTGTAATCCACGCGGGTAGTGCTATTTTGTTTTGAAGAATCGCATCCGGTAGCTGGGGCTTTGCCACCTTTAGTATTCACGCGCTGGATATAGGTAATTTTGCTAAAGAAGCCGTTACCTTCATTGCTTTTGGCACTTAGTAGCACCCAAGGAATCGTAGTGCGATCGGGCGAATCTACACGTTCTTTTACTTCGCCAACAACTTTACTCTTGTCTTTGGTATACTCCCAAGTTGGGCCACCGTAATGTTTGCCAACTAATGCACCACTTGGATTAAATAAATCAGCTTCCGGTGCTTTTAATGTCCATTCAAATTGAGTGCGATCGCCAGTTTTGGGTTGACACACGTAAATTTGCACGCCTTTGGCTGACACTTGGGAGACCAAAGCATTACCAGCAGGGACTTGTAGCTTTGCCGGCACGTCAGGAAGCTTTTCATTCGTGTCGCTGGGAGTGGGATTCTGTGCGACGGTTGTGGCTGATGCTGTTGCCTGTAATGGCGATACTTCGGCGGTAGCGGCTGCATTGGTTGTCGGATAACCAATGGCGGCTAACATCGAAATTGCGATCGGCATCAGTGAGAGAAATTGTTTGGCCATTTTTGATTCAACTCCTAAAGTTACTTAAAAATGAACAGTCATTTTTCGTATTCTGCATGGTTGATCTTGCTCGATCGTATCACAACATCATTGGGTTAACGTTCTCAGATAAATTTTATCTCCCGCATCTATGGGATCCACAGACTCATAACAAAAAGTCAAATTATGCTAATACCAAGTATATTTAAGGTATATCCTGTCAAATTTCATCAACTCTTAGGGATAAAATTATTAAGTTCTTCCACTAGCAGATGCACCGTTGTTGAAGGATTATCACTTTCAGGATTAGGGGGATCGTATTCCATTAAAAGCCGCTTTGCGTGTTTGATCGCATCCTGTTGTTTGTTTTTCAATTCTTCATAAATCGTTTCACTGTTTTTCTGATACTCGTGTCCGAGTAATTTCGTCAACATCTTTTGATAATCCTTGCGAGAAATCCCATTATTATAAAAATGGAAATGTAGTAAATACCAAAGTTCAAAAGCATCATTAGAGTACGCTACTTTAATGCCGTTATTGTTGGCAAGAGTCATCGCTGCATTAAAATTTTGCGCGTCGTTAGAATTTTTACCGTTAATATCGCGATCGAAAACACACCAAAATCGATCGTTTTCGTCATATTCTGACTCATTTTTTAACTTAATAGCTTTTTCTACTAAACTCCTCGTGTTTCTCCCTTCTCCCTCGATCTTAAGATTGATTACCTTTGTGTCTACCGGGAACTTTCTAAAATAGTTGGGTTCTGTTTTTTCACCTTCGCATACGATAAAAAACCATCTTCTATTTTTCACCTTTCTGTTATAGTAATCAATAGTTTTTCGGGAGGAACTTTTTTTAGGCATAAAGTTCACCTAGAAGTTCTTTGAAATTACCAACAAAAGGGATAGCACCATACTTACCGATGATGTAATCGCGCTCGAATGAGGCATCTTTTCCTACTTTATACTCTACTAAAGAGTACAAATCAGTAGCACCCTTATTGTCTTTCTCGGTAAACCATATTTGATCTCGGCGAAAAGTCTTGCTGCTGAGCAGATTTGTGTCGTGTGTCGTGAATATAAGCTGTGCGTTGTGGGGATTAGTCTCGTTAGAATTGAACAAGCAGATTAATTCACGAGTAATCAACGGATGAAGTCGGGCATCAAGTTCATCTATGAATAAAATCTTTCCTGTCCTCAAAGTATCGAGAAGCAGCCCTGCTAATGCAAACAATTTGTTTGTTCCCTCAGACTCATGCTTTTCAATATCGAATATTTCTATAGCAGCCTGCTTACCGTCAGCATCATATTTCCGATGAACTGTTTTCACGGTTGGTTTGCTTTCAGAATTAAGATATAAACTACCGCCGTAGGATCTAGCATATAATACTTTATTATTGGAAGTAATAAATGCAGGTTGATTTGTGATTTGGATATCAGCAATACCCAAGTCTAATTTTTTGATGAATTCAATAATATCATGCCTGTGGCGATCGTTCTCAAAAGACTCTAAAGTTTCCTTGCGGTATTGCCTATCTTGCAAGCCTGATATCAATTGCAAAGTTTTACTGAACCACAGCAAAATTTTGCCAGAAAGTTTACCATTAAATTGTGCGACAACAGAAAGAAATAAAGCATTATTTCTAGTTTTATCGCTAAGGCCTAGCCCTTCCGGGAAATCATCTAATATAAAGCTGTCAAAATCCCGTTCAAAAAGCATTCTTTCTGAATCTTTATCACTTTGAAACAACCACTCAGCAACAACCTGTTCAGCATTAATCTCAAAACCATATCTAAAATCTTTGCCTTCTAGCAAGAAAACTATTTCAAAGAAGGATGGCTCTTTTTCTGTCTCTGTACTTAGCCTGAATGCTTCAATATCGATCGCCTCTGAAACTTGCGTTTCTTTGGATGAGTTGAGGACAAACCACTTCATAAAGTTAACAGCAGCAATAAGATTGCTTTTGCCGCTGGCATTGGCTCCATAAATAGCAGCAGTTTTTAGCAATTTTAATCTATGATTGATTTCAAATACATTATTTTCGTCAAGCTCTCGATCGTCCTCCGTAATTGACGAAGCTACCATGTTGAGGGTGACAGTTTCTTTAAAAGATTTGTAGTTGCCGACGCTGAATCCAATCAGCATAACTTGCCTCCGATCGCCTAAATTAGTATAAAGTGCAAATCTTGCAATTTTTTATATAATAACACAACCAGCTACCGGAACTAAGCGCAACTGCTAATCATGCGAATCATCCAAATTATCCCTTCAATTTCGCTCGTCTACGGCGGCCCGAGTCAAATGGTACTGGGACTTTCTGCCGCCCTCGCTTCCCAAGGTATTGATGTCACAATTATCACTACAGATTCTAACGGAGATATCGGTCAAGATCCCTTAGATGTCCCCTTAAATCAACCAATCCAACAAAACGGCTATAAGATTATTTACTTCCGCTGTTCTCCCTTCCGCAGATATAAGTTTTCTCTGAGTTTATTGCAGTGGTTAAATCAAAACGCGCGGCAATTTGACCTCGCTCATATTCACGCTTTGTTCTCGCCAGTAACTACCCTCGCCGCGACAATTGCCAGATATCACAAGTTACCGTATATTATCCGGCCTTGCGGTATGCTTGACCCCGCAGATTTGCAGAAGAAAAAGCTTTTAAAACAGGTTTATGCTACACTTTTAGAACGCCCTAATTTAGCAGGTGCAGCAGCAATTCATTTCACTACTAAGCAAGAAGCTAAAATTTCAGAAAGGTTTGGTTTGCATAGCACAGGCAAGATGCCTGTGCCACGAGATTTGGTGATTCCATTGGGGGTGACGGCTGATTTCGATCGCGCTTTTCCTGTCTCCCCATTTTTAACAGAGACTGGGGGAGGAAGGACTGAAGTCCTTACTACAAACTTTTCTGTAGCTAATTCTTATCCTGATATATTGACCAATCCTCAAATCCCAATCATATTATTTATGTCGCGAATCGAACGCAAAAAAGGATTAGACTTGCTAATTCCGGCACTGGAAAGTATTTTAGCAGATAATCTAAGATTTAACTTTATTTTAGCAGGTTCTAATCCCCAAGATGCCGAATATGAAACCCAAATTAAAGTCCAAATAAAAAAAACAAGTTTAGAACAATTTACAACAATAACTGGTTTTGTTAGCGGTGATTTAAAAGCTGAACTGTTGAGAAAAGCTGACTTATTTGTGTTGCCTTCTTATTACGAAAACTTTGGTATTGCCGTAGCAGAAGCGATGGCTGCGGGTGTACCTGTTGTTATTTCCGATCGCGTTTATATCTGCGAAGACATCCAGCAAGCGGAGGCTGGGTGGGTGGTACCTCTGGAGGTAGGGGATCTCGCCCGCGCGATCGCATCAGCCCTCCTGGCATCAGAGGAAAGGCAGCGCAGGGGCTTGAACGGGCAAGCTTATGCTAAAAAGTATTATAACTGGGAGGCGATCGCCCGACAAACCATCGAAGCTTACCAGCACATTTTGGTATCTATGAACTAACGCGACTGAAGTTTACCTTTTACTTCTTCTCCTGCTGCGAGTTCTTGTGCTGCTGCTATCAGAATTGTCAGGTGAGATTTTTTCAGCGCTGCTACTGCTTTTAACATCAGTAGAGTCAGAGTTCGATCCAGCGATAGCGGATTTTCTTTTAATTATAATCGGAACATTAACAGACCGACCGCAGGGTCGCCCCAAGGAGTCTATATTCCTTCGATAATCGCAGATTACAGCCTGTGCAGTCGGTTCTTGACACTTATTAATAAAGCTTTTTGCTAATTGGTGATTATTTCCGTCTCCCTGCTTTGAGAAAAGTTCTCCTGCTTTGTTAAAGTCTGCTACTGCTTGCGATCTAGTTCCCAGCATACAGCGAATAGCACCTCGTTCCAAATAAGCCAAACCATAATCAGAATTAACGCGAATAGCTTGTTCGTAATTCCCGATCGCCTTTTGCTTGTCTCCCAATTCATAGTATGCTTGACCGCGACCGAAATAAGCTTCTGCCAAGTTAGGATTGAATTGCAGCGCTCGATCGTAATGGTAAATTGCCTGCTGCTTGTTTCCCAGCTTGGAACTGGCAATTCCCAATCCGAGATAAGCTTGAGGGATGTTGGGATTCAGTCCTAAAGCCTGATTGAAATTTGCGATCGCCCCGGGAACATCTCCCTTTTGAATTTTCAGAGAACCTTGGTTGCTGAAATTTGCAGCTTTTTGAGCGATCGCCAGTCTTTGACTGATAACAGCGCGATTTGCCCGGTAATTAGATAACTTATTTTGAGCTAAATTGTAAACAGGTGTCCGTGACTCGATCGGTTCTAAAAGCGCGATCGCCTGTTGCCATTTATTTTGCGACTGATGCCAAACTTCCATCGGATGAGGCGGTTTTTGCACGATTACAGCAGCTTCCATCGCCAATTTTTGAGCTTTTTCTAGACTTTCTGCCGCCTGTAAATTTCGCTCTACAGCAACCAAACTAGGGCGTAGTTTAAGCAAATCTGCTCTAGCCTGTTGATACCCAAAACCGGGGAAGTTAGGAATTTTCTCTAAATTCGCTATCGTTTCTTTCAGTCGTTTATCGAAACTTCTGAGCAGATTTACATCAGTTGCTTGCGCTGCATTCTGCGTTTCAACTTCCAGTATTTTCGCTTGCTTGTGCGTTTCATTTCCGGATCGCATAAAGGCGATCGCACCTGCACCTGTCCCCAACACAAAAACCCCTAAACCTGCTAATAAAGCTGCGGGTATCTTACGGCTTCTCGAATTAATTTGAGTGTTAATTTGCGATCGTAGCGAACTCCCCGTCTCGCCGGAAGGTTCCGGTTCTGACTCCACGTCCAAATCCCAAGCCGGCAACTGCAAATCATCGGCTGCTGTTCCCGCTGTCAACTCGTTAGTAATCGGAGCAATATCATTGCTATTTCCGCTGCAATACTTGTCAACAAAACTATGCAATCTTGCCTGATATCCTTGTCCTACCGCCTGAAATCTCCACTCTCCATTCTTTCTATACAAACGACCCAATTCTACAGCAGTCTTTCTGGAAAAATTCTCTTTTAATTCATACCGAACAAGTTCGCTTCCTGTATCCAAATTACAAACTTTGATAAAACTATTTGTGATATTGCTAAAATTTCCCTTGACTTCTTGTGCTTCATGAATAGTGACAGCAAAAATTATTTCCTCAATTTCAGGATTAATTTTATCTAAAATAACGCCGTAAATAGTCTTGTTCTCTTGACCTCGATTGTTTTTTTCAGGAATTGATTGCAGTACCGAACCGTCAGAGGATTGCAGATTATTGTAAAAGATAAAATATTTATCGTTAGGTGTTTTGCCGTCAGAACCTAGCATAAACGCAGAGACATCAATCTCGTAACTTTGTGCTGCCTCTGTCACCTGCCAACCGAGGGCGATCGCCATTTTTTTTAAATTCGGTGCTGCTTTAGATATATTAAAGCTCTCACCTTTAGTTAATTGCATTGCCATCTGCTTATTTGTTTAACATAAAACTTTATAACGCTCATATTAATATTAAATGGCACAATAACTTTTTGTCTTAACAAAATTTAATATTTTGGCTCAGAAGAGCAGGTAAGATTAAAAATAGATTCTGCCTGTATCTGAATTTATTGAGATTTACTTAGATATAATTACGTAAGTAAAAACCGAGATTTCTACACAACCCGGTTTCTAACTTACTGCTATTTCACCTGCAATACTTGTCAACAAAACTCTTCAATCCAGCTTGATATCCCGCTCCTACCGCCTGAAATCTCCACTCTCCATTCTTTTTATACAAACGACCAAATTCTAGAGCCGTTTCTAGCGTAAAACTCTCTGTTAATTCATACCGAACAAGTTCGATTCCGGTATCCAAATTGATGATTTTGATGAAACTATTTCTGATATTCCTAAAACTTGCATTGATTTTATCTGCTTCGTGAATAGTGACAACAAAAGTTATTTCCACAATTTCAGGATTAACTTTTTCTAAGATAATGCCGTAAATAGTCTTATTTTCTTTACCTGGACTGTTTGCAGGAATCGATTGCAGTACCGAACCGTCAGAGGATTGCAGATTATTGTAAAAGATAAAAAAATTATCGTCAGGTAATTTGCCATCCGAACCTAGCATAAATGCAGAGACATCAATGTCGTAGCTTTGTCCTGCCTCCGTTACCTGCCAACCGAGGGCGATCGCCATTTTTTTTAAATCCGGCGCTTCTTGAGAGAGGTTAAATCTCTCACCCTTACTTAATTGCATTGCCATCTGCTTATTTGTCAAACATAAAAATTTATCTTGTTTATTTTAATAGTAAGTGGCACAAAAACTTGTCATCTTTAATAAAATTTAATATTTTTATGATATAGTAGTCTTCCCATCATAATGAATAGTTAAATTTTAATTTCTCCGTTACAAGGATTCCGGCTTTAAATAAATTCTTTCGGACAATTAAAAACCGGACTCGTTCCCAAGCCCGGTTTCTATAATTTAACTTAATTTGACATTACTTTTCAGTATTTACCGAACTAGGTGGGAGGGTAACGAAATTGCCAAAAGCTCCAACCGTTTGATAGCTTTTTTTACCTAGTTGAGTTGTGTAAATGCTGACAACGCCAAAGTTCTGACGTTCCGTTGTATTGTCGAGCAAGTGTTCGATCGAGCCGCGCTGGGAAGTCAGAAAAGTCTCTGCAACGCCACTCAAAGCTTTGGGTACGCGGGAATCATTACGCACGGTGTTTTTAAACTCGGTTTCGAGTACGCCGGAAGCATAAGTTAGGTATTTGTCTCTCGGAGGATTTGTAAATGCCATCCCGGCAGCTAGCACGCTGAGGGCGATCGCAATTTTTCCGATATTCCCGAAAAAATTAGAAGTTGGTTTGTGAGTATTCATTGCTTTATCAATAATCATTTTTTTCTTGCCCCGATTGAGTTATAAGCTTATCTAGATTTAAACTACACCTTCTGAGAAACAGATTTCAGAAAAAAGAGGACAGTTTCTAGATTGGAGGCGAGTTGCGAGTGCAGGCTATGGCTTTTGGGGACGATCGCACTCTAATATAATTGCGAGGTAGCGGGATGGGAGATCCGCAGCCTGTCTTCCTTCTACTTTCCTCCCTCCCCCAAATCCGGTAAATTTTCAAAGACTTACGCAAACAGTGGTTGAAGGCGCTAATGACAGCCGCAAGGTACTTGCGGCACATCCTCAACTTATTTTTGCTTAGATTTTTGTCGATCGATCTCCCGCTGCAATTCCTCAATCTGACGGCGCAAAGCCTCCGTCTCGCTGTTAGATGCCTGAGACTTGACATCAACCGCACCCTCAGCCACAGCCCGCTTGTAGTTCCCCAGCTTAATTTGCCGGTATTCCTCGGAAGTCGCCCAATCTCGCAAATAGCGCAAACGTTCAACCGGGAAAGGGTGACTCAGCATCACGCCTTGGCCGCCGTTGTAAAGTAAAAATTTATACACTTGGTTGAGATTGTCGCGATCGAGATCTTGATAGTTGTCAGACTGACGGATAAATTCTTGCAAACTGCATTGATCTGCATATTTACTGCTAACTCCCGAAAGTTTCATCATCGTCTTCATCACACAGTTCAAATCATCTGTCACCAACAAAGCAGCCCGATCCGCAGATAATTCAGCCTTCCGCCGCCACTCATAAAAAGCGAAAATCAAACCGCTGCCGACAATATTTCCCAGCCCAAAAGTCATCTCGCCAATTGTTGATGCGATGCTCATCGCCCACATCGCCATTTGATTTAAAGTTGGATGCCCGCATTTGATGTGTCCCAACTCGTGAGCCAGAACAGTCTTGATTTCTGACTCATCCAACAAATCTAAAAGACCTGTATTTAAGACTATATAGGGTTGATTTTTCCCGAGAGCATAGCTGTTAACAGCGGGATTCTGAGACACAAACAAACCCGGTTCTGGAAAAATATCTAAATCCTGCACGCACTCCCGAAATATATGATAAATGCTGGCATATTGGCGCGGGCCGACTTGTATGCTATTTCCCATTAGGTAAACGAACTGCGGTCGTTCGTAGACAAACTCTACAAATTTGCTGGCAATTAAGTCAAATCCAGGTACGCTGCGTAATGCGGCCTCGGCCTGGCGATCGAGGGGATGCTGAAAAGCTTCGCTAGAAATTCCTGTATAAGTAGGCATAGTTGTTGTAAAAGTTACATGAGTAAGATCAGTATGCCGATCGCTGCGGTTGCTACCGGGCGCCTGACTTATAAATATTATCTCTTGTGGAACAGGGATCTTGCCGGTTCAAATTAGCGTTAAAATGGTTTTTCAGCAGCAGGCGCGATCGACAAAAATCTTCCTAAGTGCCTCTGTATCGCCTCACTCAACAATTGGAACGTTCAAAAATGGCTATCCTGCGACACGAAAACGGTACAACCTACACTCAACTGAGCGACATTACCCGCGAGCTCGCTCCCTTAAACATTCAACTCAACCGCTGGCCCGTGGGCGAAAATCCAGAAATTCAAAATTTATTAGCCAAAGATGCCCTTAGCGACACCGAAAAAGAGCAAGTCTTGCAAGCCCTCGACGGCTACTTCCAACAACTCCAGGAAACCGCAGGCTATCAATCCCGCGACTTAATCGTACTGCATCCAGACATTCCCAACCTCGACACCCTGCTGTCAAAATTCAACAACTGCCACATCCACGCCGACGATGAAGTGCGCTACATCGTAGCAGGCGAGGGCATTTTCGGCTTCGTGCGGCCCGATGGCAGCCAAGTTGAACTTACGGTACAGCCAGAAGAATTTATCAACGTACCGGCGAATACAGAACACTGGTTTTATTTGACAGCGCCCCGGAGAATTAAAGCTGTGCGCTATTTTACTACTACGGACGGCTGGACGCCAGAATATACGGATACGGAAATTCGTTTCCGCTTAGCTGCTGTTTGACAGTTGACAGTTGACAGTTGACAGTTGACAGTTGACAGTTGACAGTTGACAGTTGATAGTTGACAGTTGACAGTTGACAGTTGACAGTTGACAGTTGACAGTTGATAGTTGACAGTTGACAGTTGATAGTACGATCGATCTCTGTATTCTCGGACTCTGTGTCCTCTGTGTTCTCTGCGGTTCAATCATTCCGGAAAAGCCGGATTTGATATTACTCGGGCGATGAAAGAAATCAGGTGCATCGCTATGAGATTGTGGGCTTTATTCAGAAAAATTTCAGGGCGACGCACCCTACAAAAAGTACGATCTATCTCTGTATTCTCTCTCTGTGTCCTCTGTGTTCTCTGCGGTTCAATCATTCCGGAAAAGCCGGATTTGATATTACTCGGGCGATGAAAGAAATCAGGTGCGTCGCCCTGTAGATTGTGGGCTTTTATTCAGAGATTTATCCCAGGCGACGCACCCTACAAACAGTATGATTCATCTCTGTATTCTCTCTCTGTGTCCTCTGTGTTCTCTGCGGTTAAATCATTCCGGAAAAGCCGGATTTAATATTACTAGGGCGATGAAAGAAATCAGGTGCGTCGCTATGAGATTGTGGGCTTTATTCAGAAATTTTTCAGGGCGACGCACCCTACAACTTATATAATTAGTTCCACTAAGAGGGCTGAAGCCCAACAACATACCTAATCTTTCTGAGAAGCGCTATACCTTGAAATCAGGTCAAACTTTGTGATTAGAAGATTGCAAAATACTCAAAGCAACCGCCTCCGCAACCTTAATTCCATCAATCCCCGCCGACAGAATTCCACCCGCATATCCCGCACCTTCCCCCGCAGGATAAAGCCCTTCAGTATTCAAACTCTGATAATCGTCTTTGCGCTTGATCCGAATTGGTGAAGAAGTGCGCGTTTCCACTCCAGTCAAAACCGCATCATCCATCGCAAATCCTTTAATTTGTTTGTCAAAAGCCGGAAGTGCTTCGCGGATGGCTGCGATCGCAAAATCCGGCAAACTTTCGCTCAAATCAGTCATCACAACACCGGGCGTATAAGAAGGCTGCACAGTGCCTAGGGCGATCGAAGGGCGATTCGCCAAAAAATCTCCCACAAGCTGCCCAGGAGCGTTGTAAGTGCCACCTCCTAACTCAAATGCCCGTTCTTCTAGGCGACGTTGAAACTCAATTCCCGCCAAGGGATGACCGGGATAATCTTCCGGCGTGATACCCACCACAATCCCGCTGTTAGCATTGCGTTCGTTGCGAGAATATTGACTCATCCCATTCGTCACAAGTCGCCCCGGTTCCGACGCCGCCGCCACTACTAAACCACCGGGACACATACAGAAACTGTACACAGAACGACCATTTGCACAATGGTGAACCAGTTTGTAATCGGCGGCACCCAAAAGCTTGTGGCCCGCCCGATCGCCAAAACGACAGCGATCGATCGCACTTTGGGGATGTTCCACCCGAAAACCAATCGAAAAAGGTTTAGCCTCAATGTAAACACCGCGCGAGAATAACATCTCAAAAGTATCGCGGGCGCTGTGTCCTACCGCCAGAACTATATAATTACTAGCAATATATTCTCCACTCGCCGTGGTAAGTCCCTGCACTTTGCCATTTTCGATATGAATATCTTCCACACGAGTTTGAAACCGAATCTCTCCGCCTAAGGATTCAATTTTTGCCCGCATCTTTTGGACAATTCCCACCAGTTTCAATGTCCCAATATGCGGCTTATTAATATATAAAATTTCCGGTGAAGCTCCCGCATTTACAAGTTCTGTCAGCACCTTGCGCCCGTAATGCTGAGGATCTTTAACTTGGCTGTAGAGCTTGCCATCGGAAAAAGTACCCGCACCGCCTTCGCCAAACTGGGCGTTAGATTCTGGGTTGAATTCAGTTTTTTTCTTCCAAAATCCAAACGTATCAGCGGTGCGATCGCGCACAGCTTTGCCGCGTTCCAAAAGGATCGGGCGAAACCCCATTTGTGCCAGCATCAGCCCTGCAAACATCCCGCACGGCCCCGTACCGATCACAATAGGCCGAATCGTCAAATTGCTGGGGGCTTCGGCTACATAGCGATAACTCGTGTCTGGCGTTACCATGACATGAGGGTCTTTTTTGAAGCGTTGGAGAAGTTGCTTTTCCTGTGTTGTCTCGACATCCACAATATAGACAAGCACTATTTCGGCTTTTTTGCGAGCATCGTAGCTGCGCTTAAAGATGGTGTAGCTGAGCAATTCTTCGGGGGGAATTTGCAGCTTTTTGACTATGGCGCTGGCGATCGCATCTTCAGGATGATCTAAGGGGAGTTTGATTTCGCTTATTCGTAACATATAGCGGTTATCAGAAAGATCGGGTATGTTGTTGGGCTTTAGCCCTCTTAGTCCAGGAGTTATATAAGCTGTCAATGATACCTCATCTTTTTGAGAAAGGCTATATATATAAATTCTCAAGTGAGTGAGGTACAGATTAGTAATTGGTAATTGGTAATTGGTAATTGGTAATTGGTAATTGGTAATTAGGAATTGGTAAAACAACTGGCGAGTAGCTTATCAAACTCGATCGCAGCCATAGGTCATCTGGACGAGAAAGGCGATTTTTGGGCTATCCCCACTTAATTGTAAATTTTAGATTTTAGATTCCATAATTGCAGAAGCGCTATAATAAACAAAAAATTAAGTTTTGTAAAGACCCTTGACTGCAACATTTACACCCAAAAACAGCCAAACCTGGCACGCTCTCAACCCCCTGTGGGAAGGAGCCCAAGACGCAGTACAGAAGGGTTTACCCCACAGCAAGCTAGCACCGGCATGGCAAATACTGCTTTTGGGCGACGGTTCCCCCACCCGTCACCTGCAACTGCTGACAGGGGAACCCACAGAAGTAGATGTGATCGATATGTCGTTGGTGGGTGAAGGCGCAGACGGTGCGCCTGCACAAATTGTGGCGGTTCCAGGGCCCCGCCTGCGCCGTCAAGTGTGGCTGCGTACAGCTTCGGGAAAGCGCCTCGCCTACGCGACTTCTTGGTGGGAAGCGAGTCACGTAGATGAATATTTGGAAAATAAATCTTTGCCAATTTGGGCAAGTTTAGCGCGCCTGCGAACTGAGTTGTATCGCGATGTGCAAGGTATTTATTGCGGTGAGTCGGTGGCCTTGGAGTCGGCTTTTCAACAGTCGGGGCCTTTTTGGGGGCGACACTATTTGTTTTGGCATCACGGGAAGCCGCTGACGCTGATTTATGAGGTGTTTTCGCCTTATTTGACTAAGTATTTGGGGCCGATGGAGTTGTAATATTGTAGGCGATCGCACAATCATCATAAAGTTTGTAGTGAGGACTTTAGTCCTCTGGTTGATGCGGACTAAAGTCCTCACTACGAACCTGAAGAAGGACTAAAGTCCTCACTACGAACCTGAAGAAGGACTAAAGTCCTCACTACGAACCTGAAGAAGGACTAAAGTCCTCACTACGAACCTGAAGAAGGACTAAAGTCCTCACTACGAACCTGCAATTTTTCGCCGGAACTTCACTCGCAAACCGTCGCGCGGGTGCGGAGTCGGTACTAGGATTAAATTTAAATCTTGATCCGGTAATAGCTCCCATTCGCACTCTCGAACCATCCTCGCCGCAAACAGTTTCATTTCCAGCCGCGCGAATTCTTTCCCCAAACATTCCCGCAAACCGCCGCCGAAGGGGACGTAACTGAAAGGTTTCGCATTTGTCGATCGCTCCAAACTGAATCGATCCGGGTCAAAGCGATCGGGTTCGGGATAAACTGAGGTATCTTGATGCGTCTGATTAATTTCATAAAGCACGATCCAACCCTTAGGAATTTCGTAGCCCCCCAACTCGCAAGGCTTAATTACCTGACGAAAACCGCCTGCCAACGGCGGAACCAACCGCAGCACTTCTCGCAGCACCTGCTCTAAATAAGTCATTTGTTTGAGGTGTTCCAAAGTTAGCGGTTCAGTGGTCGAAAACTGCTGTTGTTCGGCGCGAATTTTTGCCATCACATCGGGGTTTTGAGCCAGCAGAAGGCAAAAAGAGGCGATCGCAGAACTTAGAGACGAGTGTCCTGTAAACAACAGCAGCAGCACTTGATCTTTCAACTCCTCCAAACTCAGAGAATTGCCATCATCATCGCGAGCGCAAATCAGCAAACCTAAAGCATCATTCTTGCTAGGAGTTACTTGCTGTCGAGCGCGAATAATATTTTCCAGTTCTGCTAACAGCAACTTGCGGCACTTTTTGGCTTTTCCAAACTGAGTCCAAGGCAGATCTAAAGGAACAGAAAATAAACCGTCAGACCAAATTTTAAAATAATTACCGAGTTCACTCTCCGAACTATTATCAATCCCCACTAGCAATTTGCAAGCAACATCAAAAGTATAATTCCTCAGTTCGGGATACCACGCAAACTCGCTCATTTGTGTCCACCTTTGCAAATAGCGCCCCGTGATATCTTCCATCCCGCCGATGTAGCCAGCCAAAGCTCGCGGTTGAAACGCTTGGTACAGCAGCTTGCGCCGATTTTGGTGGTCGGAACCCGTTTGCAGCGACAAGGAAAGCGGCCCTAACAGCGCTTTCGTGCTGGGAGGCCAACTCACAACAAAATACTGGTTTTCATTGCTTAAAACAAACAAATTCGCCTCTGAGCCGGACACAAATACGGTAGGCTGTCCGAAGATGCTGGTTTTGAAAATTGGCCCGTACTGTTGGTGGCGTTTTTTGGCGAATTGAGCATCTTGTAAAAAGTTGAGGGTATCCCCAATTAGCGGTAAACCCAAATTGCCTGGAGGTAATGTCATTTCAGATTTCAGATTTCAGATTTCAGATTTTAGATTGTTCATATCATATTAACTGAATTTACGCAACTGTATAAAGGTACGTTGTTGCGCTTCAGCGCTTTTATACATATGAAAGAGCGGGTGCATCTGGTTTTGGAAGAGGGCGAAGCATGACCGCATATAAGTTATTAGTTATCATCTCATATTCACCGAGGTCATGCTATAGCCCATAGGGATATATTCGCCTTGCGCCAGATGCACCCGAAAGAGCGCTGAAGCGCAACTACGTACCTAAGAGTTAACCCTATAGAACCTATTTAATTTTCTGTTCTTTGAATCGGAATCTTGATCGTAAATTCAGTGCCTTTCCCCACAACAGAGAAACACTTGATTTCGCCTTTATGCTTTTCGACAATAATAGAATGAGAAATCGCCAAGCCCATTCCCGTACCCGAACCGATCGGTTTTGTAGTATAGAACGGGTCAAATATCCGCTGCTTGACTTTATCGGTGATACCTGCACCGTTATCAGCAATTCTAATCGCAGCGAAATTACCTTCTACGTCTGTACGAATGCGGATAATTGCCGGATTTGGAAGCGGTTCTTGTAAAGCGTCAATTGCATTGGCTATAATATTCATAAACACCTGATTCAATTGTCCGGCGTAACACTCTACCAGCGGCAATTGTCCGTATTCTTTAACGACTTGAATTGCTGGGCGATCGGGCTGAACTTTCAGACGGTGTTCTAAAATCATTAACGTGCTGTCGATGCCTTCATGAATGTTAACTTTTTTCATCTCAGCTTCATCGAGGCGAGAGAAATTTCGCAAACTCCGCACAATATCCCGGATGCGAGTGGCTCCCACCTGCATCGAAGACAGCATTTTCGGCAAGTCGTCTAGCAAGAAATCTAGTTCTAAAACGTCTATTTCGTCCTGAATAGCTTGAGGTGGTTCTGGGTATTCATCTCGATACATTTGCAGCATTTTCATCAGGTTTGTGGTGTATTCTTCTGTGTAGGTAAGATTGCCGAAAATAAAGCTGACTGGGTTATTGATTTCGTGGGCAATTCCTGCTACCATCTGACCTAGACTCGACATTTTTTCTGCTTGCACGAGCTGGGTTTGAGCAAGCTTAAGTTCGCACAGAGTTGCTTCTAGTTGGGCAGTTTGTTCTCGCGCCATTCGGGCTGAATCGACGCTTTGCGTGTAGAGTTCGGATTGGCTGATGGCGATCGACAATTGATCGCAAATTGCCGATAGCAAATCCACTTCGTCTTGTGTCCACCTGCGCGTCTCGCGGCAAGCCACGCAGCCCACAACACCAATTAAACCCCCTGCACTATTGACTGGCAAATCCAACATAGATTTGTAACCCAGCTGCAAAAAGAACTCTCTTTCTATGGGATCGCTCCAAATTGAAACATCATCTATCTGGCAGATTTCCGATTTGGCTATTTTTTGTAGCAGAGTCCCCGTTAGGTTAGCAGGATAATAACCCACAAGCGAGACCAAGTCATCATTTTTAGCTTCGTGGACGACATCCCAAGCTGGTATCTCGGCATCGGATAGATACCAAATAAACAAGCAGCGATCGAGTTGCAGCAAGTCGCGAATTTGGTGTACAGTCGTTGCCAATATAGTATCTAAATCGAGAGAAGCGCGGATTTGACTGCCTAACTGGTTGAGCAATTTTTGCTTCATGGCTGCTGCTTTGGCTTCGGCGGCGACGAGGCGAGATGTTTCGTAAAGTTCGGCTTGATTAATGGCGATCGCCAATTGATTGCCCACAGCCACTAACACTTCCACTTCCTCATCGCTCCAACACCGGATGCTGCTAGAAGCGCTACAGCAAATTACCCCTATTTTACCTGAAGATGTCTGAATGGGAATCTCCAGCAGAGACTGTAATCCTATAGACATGAAAAAATTCCGCTCTACTGGATCGGTAACATTTTTAAAATCATCCACCCGAATTATTTCAATATTTGCAATTCGCTCGGCTTGAGAACCAGTTATGTTAGCCGGAAATACACCCAGCAAGGAAGGTAGTTCATCATTTTTTGCCTCGTATTCTACATTCCAAAATGCTGATGTTTCGTTGGTTGTATACCAGATAAATATGCACCGTTCGAGCAGCAGCAATTCACGTATTTGCTGCACAGTGGTGGCCAAAATAGTGTCTAAATCCAGAGATTCGCGGATGTTGCTAGCTAGTTGGTTGAGCAGCGCTTCCTGCTCTGCTAATTTGCGGAATCTCGCTTCCGACTCTTGCAACTGTCTTTGAGCTTCTTTTTGTTTCGTTACGTCCAAACCCAAACCGATCAAGCCGATCGCATTACCGCAATCATCTTTGACCTGAGTTTTAATTATCTCCAACTGGTGGTATTCACCGTCAACCAACTGGAGCAATTCTTCAGAATAACAGGGAGTATCTTGGCTCCAGGCTTGTGCATCTGATACCATGCAGTTAGCAGATGCTTCTAATCCAAAAACTTCGGAATAGTGAGAGGCTGCTAAGAACAGCTCTTCGGGAATAGCTACATCTTCGCAGAAAGTTTTGTTGGCTAATAACATCCGCCCGCTAGCATTTGCCATCCACACCCAGATGGGAGCATTGTCAATAATTCCCCTCAAAGTTTGCTTTTGAGCCGCGAGAGCAATTTCTATTTGTTTGCGCTTGATTCCCAGGGCGATCGAATCGGCAACTGAGGCAAAAGAAATCAGCGTAGATTCCGTTAACTCCTGGCGAGAAAACATGGCGATTACTCCCACCAACTGATTGTCAACAATCAACGGATATCCAGCAAAAGCCACCATTCCTTCTCGTTTCGCCCATTCTTTGTCGCTGACTCGGGCATCTTCTTGCACAGAATTAGTGAGGTGAGGTTGTCGATCCCGGGCGATTAAGCCAATCTTGAATTCACCGACAGCAATGCGGCTGTGAGCGCCGTCAATGTGAGTATAGAGGCCCGCGCTTGCTTGCAGATCCAAGACATTTCCCTCTTCATTCAGCGTCCAAATCCGAGCAAACGCAGCATCCAAATGGCGCACAACTGCATCGGTGCAGTTTTGCAAAGTTTCAGGTAAAGTGCGGTTTTCAGTCAGAGCTATTCCCACATCTGCTGTGAATGAAGAAAGTTTCAATTGTTCTGCTAAAGCTTGTTCTGCGAATTTGCGATCTGTAACGTCGGCAGCAACACCGAGACGCTGCTGGATTTTGCCCGACTCTGTTCTGCTAAATACAATATCGCGACTGACTAACCAGCGCCAACTATTTTGTCTGTCGAGCACCCGATATTCGTACTCAACCACCTCGCCGTCGGGAGCATTTTCTATTTGCTGGATATATCTGGGAAATTTAGCTAAATCTTCAGGGTGGATAATTGTCGGCAACAGATTGCTGCCCATTTCTTGAACTTCTGCAACTGTATAGCCGAGGAGGTCGGTGATTTCGCGGTTGGCGTACACATTTCGCTGCTCTATTTCGTCGTAAACATAGAGAATATTCGGACTGGTACCGGCAATGCGCTCAACAAAATGCTGACTAGCTTGCAGCGCTGCTTCTGCAAGTTTTCGATCCGTAATGTCGGTGGAATTACCAATAATTCGGTAGATGCTGCCAGAGGCATCGTGCAGGGGCGTCAGAGTTACGATAAACCAATTTTCTACACCTGCCAATTCGGCGCTATTTTCGTAAGAAATCGAGCTGTCTGCGGCTAAACAATCGAGGTATCTTTGCCGAAAATCTGCTGCTACTGCTGGGGGAAACACTTCTTCGGGAGTTTTGCCTTTGACATCAGCGCTCAACATACCTGTGGATGCTTCTGTAGCTGCATTCCAGCCTGCATAGCGGAACTCTCCGGCGGCGACATCTACCACGAAAATAACTTGATTCGATCCGTTATAGATGCTGTTTAAAAATTCTTCTTGTTCGCGCAATTGTGCTTCGGCTTGTTTGCGTTCTGTAATATCGGTAGCACTTCCCACAATGCGACAAATTTTCCCAAATTCATCTCGCAGCGGAGTCAGAGTTGTGATAAAGCAGACTTCTTGAGTCTCAAGACTAACAGATTCTTCGTAAGAAAGAGAGCTATTTTTTAGCAGGCATTCTCTTAATTTCTGCCGGAAAAACGCTGCCGTAGATGCTGGGAAAAGTTCTTCTGGAGTTTTGCCGCATCCTTCCTCCTTGCTGATGTTACCGAGTAACTCTGCTGCTCGATTCCAGCCGGCGTAGCGAAATTCTCCGTCTGCGCCGACATCTAGTACGAAAATACTGTAGTTCACACTGTCGTAGATGCTGCTCAGAAATTCTTTTTGCTGCCACATTTCTGCCTCGGCGCGCCGGGCTGGGGTTATGTCAGCGTGTACTCCTACCCACTCGCGAACGCTGCCATCTGCATTCAATACGGGTATACCGCGCACGCTCATATACCTGTACTCGCCGTCGTGCCGCAGCAAGCGGTGTTCTATTGCGAATAAGGTGCGATCGGCAAGTGCCTCAGACCACATCCTGGCAGTATATTCTCTGTCGTCGGGATGGATGTTATTGAGCCACCCCCATCCTTTAATTTCGTCGTAAGTCGCTCCCGTAAATGCACTCCATCCTGTTTGTTCGGCGACAACTTCGCCTGCGGCGGTAGTATCCCAAATAATTTGGGAGGTGGCTTCAGTTAAACACCGATATTTTTGCTCGCTTTCTTGGAGAGCTTTTTCGGCTTGTTTGCGATCGCCAATATCAGAAATAGTGCCAATCATTCTCACCGGAGCATTATTTTCATCTCTTTCTACGACTTTCCCCCGCGCCAAAATCCATTTAAATTCGCCGGATTTAGCTAACATTCTATGCTCAACAGCATAGCCATTTTCTGAATTTTCCAAATAGGCATTTAATTTCTGGTTCAGTACCAGTAAATCGTCGGGATAAACTAGCTGTGACAAACCGATTGCATTTGCTTGTAGTTCCTCTGGTTCGTAGCCCAACAAAGCACTGTACTCGTGGTTGCAATACATTTCATCAGTAACTATATTCCAATCCCACATTCCGCTGTCGGAGCCCCAAAGAGCTAGCTGCAACCGCTCTTCGCTTCGCCGCAGGGCGGCTTCTGTCTGTTTGCGATCGCTAATATCGCGAGCAACTCCCACCACGCCCGTGATGTTTCCAGAGCGATCGCGCAAAGGGCTTTTGGTAGCAAGAAATGTCAAGATGTTGCCCTCACTATCTTTTACTACTTCTTCGATGGTTTCCTCAATCCCAGATTGCCAGATCCGGCGGTCATTTTCCGCCAGGACATTTGCAATCTCCAGCGGAAATAATTCTGCATCAATTTTGCCAATAATTTCTGATTTTGGCTTGCCGATAATGCCAGCAGTCTGAGAATTTACCAATAGGTAGCGGCCCTGAATATCTTTGACAAAAATGCGATCGCCTGTACTTTCTATGACATTTTCAAAGAGGATGTTGCTCTCTTGTAGTGCTGCTTCTATTGCTTTGCGATCGGTGATGTCGCGAGATACGCCAATCAAACCGATAATATTTCCTTCTGCGTCTTTCCAAGGGCATTTTGTGGTTAGTAGCGTCCTTTTTTCTCCTTCCTTTGGGATAGTTTCTTCATAATTTAAATATTGTCCCGTTGTCACGATCCTGTTGTCTAACTCTATAATTTTTTGAGCTGTTTCAGCAGGAAATAATTCTGTATCGTCTTTGCCTATAATTGCCTCGATCGATTTTTCAAGAAATTGAGCTACGGCAGAATTTACGATCGCGTAGCGGCCTTGAATATCCTTGACAAAAATGACATCCGGCGTGCTTTCAATCACGGAACGCAAGATTGAATTGCTGTGCTGGAGTGACTCTTGCACGAGCTTGCGATCGGTAACGTCGCGACCAAAACCATACATCAATTCTTCTTCACTGAAAGTGCTAGCAGTCCAGGCTATCCACTTGTAATACCCTTCGCGACACCGCCAGCGGTTTTCAAACCCAATGCTATTATTCCCCGCAGCAATCCTTGAAGCTTCTTTGAGAGTAGTTTCGCGATCGTCTGGATGCACGAATTCAATAAAGAGTTTGCCCACCATTTCGGCTGAAGAATAGCCGAGGATTTTTTCGGCTGCTGGGTTGATGTGCTTGATATAACCGTCAAAACCAACGACGCAGAGCATATCTGGCGACAGGCTAAAAAATCGATCGCCCTGGTTGAACTTGCTGGATTGGCGATAGTTGTAGGCTGCGACAGCAGAGACGTGCGATCGCGCGGACACCACCAACATGACAATATTGGCTACGGCCAAACATCCCAGGGCGAGTTGGCTATTGCACAAATTATCACCGCTCCCGGCTACCAGCAACCCGTTTAATACAAGCAGCACCACGCTCGCAACTGAGAATACACTCCCTGAGGCGATCGTCGCGAGGCTGATTGTTTTTTCATACTGCATACTGCATTCTGCCTTCTGTCTGCTGGTGACTGCTGCCGTTAATTTTATCAATAATAGTTGCAGGAATTTAAACAATTTAGTGTTTTGTGATTCTTCTATATGAACTAGATCTTTCATTTTTTTGAATAAGTTTAATTTTTGATGAGTTAAGACTTAAAAACAACTCTAAAGATGTTAAAATACTGTAAGTTTTCCTAACTATTGGGAAATCAAGTATTTGAAATTTTTCCTTAATCCCTGCAACACAACCATAAAATTAAGTGTATTTACGGAATTAGCGAGTAATATTTTTTTAGCTGCGGTGCGGCTTTTATCATTTTTTGGAAGGGCATAAAGGGTTTCTCTTTAATAATGAACCAGATATTGCTGTTAGTCATTGGACATTTGGCCTAATCTAGCTAGTCCAGGACGCAAAATTTAATTATCTAGAGTGAGCCTGAAGCAGATTACCGCGTAAGAGTATCGTGTCAAACCACTTTTTGCGTAAGTTATGACCGGATTTGATGTACTAAAATACTGCGGCGAACTCCCTGACTGCTGGTTAAAAAACCCGGACTCTCCGTCAAATTCAACCAAATTTGATACTACTTATTAATTCTGAAGTTAAAATGAAGATCGACTGTTGATTTATGAAAATACAATAAAAAATGTTGGTAGCAGTTGTTAGTTAAATTCCTCTGTTCCTGGGTAATTGGGAATTTGGAATCTTGGCTGCTCGCGACTTGTGCTGTATCTCCACAAGATCTCGACAACGGCGTCTTGCTCCGACTTGTGGTGTATCTCGACGAGAGCTCGATAACCGCGTAGCCGAAGTAGCGGAGCCGAGGGGAGCCGAAGCAAGTCGAAGGGCCCGAATCGATCGGAAGTGTTGAATTGTGATTAGGAAAAATTCAACTATTTAATACAATTTCACAAAACTCTTGCTACAATCATCAATCTGATATTAATTATTAAAATTCCCACAACCCCGCGCTGGAGAGGGCAATTCCGTTGCCATACAGATCCTTGGCACAATTTATATGTAGCCTGAATTCTGGGATTTGGTTAGAATTGTATCCCATCAAACCACCACAATCAAATTGGTTGGATGAGGAATTTAGTCCGATGCTGCCAAAGGCTCGGGGTTAATTTAGCTAGCTAAATAATATCAAATTTGTTGCGATTCATCCCCAGGCGAGAGGGGCGCATTCGCAGCAGACAAAGCAGATTGGCGACCTAACTGCTGTTGCCGAATTCGATCTAAATTCCCCGCAGGAATAGCAGCTATCAGTTGCCGCGTGTAAGCTTGCTGCGGTTGGCGGTAAATACGCTCGGCTGTGCCAATTTCCTCGATTTTACCTTTGTTCATGACGATCGCGCGATCGCTCATAAACTTGACTACGCTCAAATCGTGAGAAATAAAAATATAAGTCAGTCCAAACTCTGTTTGCAACTCCTTGAGCAAATTTAAAACTTGCGCCTGCACCGATACATCCAATGCAGAAACCGATTCATCGCAAATAATAAACTTAGGATTCAAAGCCAAAGCTCTGGCAATACAAATTCGCTGCCGCTGTCCCCCGGAAAATTCGTGGGGGTAGCGCCGCATAAAATCGGGATTTAAACCCACTCTATCCAACAAATAAGCCGCGCGATCGCGCTGTTCTTTCTGGTTTTTGCCAAAGCTGTGAATCACCATCGGTTCCATCACAGCCTCCCCAACACTCAAGCGCGGATCGAGAGAACTATAAGGGTCTTGAAAGATAATTTGCAAATCGCGCCTCAGCCTTCGCAATTGGCGATCGTACTCTTTTTTGAGCCGATAATTAGCCATCCACTGCCCTCGGGAACTACTTTTGGCAGGAGGGGTAATTTCTTGGCCTTCAAAAAACACTTTACCGCTGGATATCGGAATTAATTGCAGCAATGCTCTCGCTAAAGTTGATTTACCGCAGCCAGATTCGCCGACTAAACCCAAAGTCTCGCCCGGATAAACCTCAAAAGAAATATCGTTGACTGCCATAAACAAGCGTTTAGTTTCGCCAAACATTCCTTGCACCGGAAAACCGACTCGCAAGTTATTAACAGCTAGCAAAGGCTCGCCAATATGTGGCAGACGAGGGGGTTTTCCGGTGGGGAAGGTGGAAAGTCCGCCGCTGCTGTCGCCGTCTAAATCGACATTTTTCTCGACAATTACCAATTCGCCGCTAGCATTTGTGGTGACTTCCATAAAATCGGAAACTGTCGGTAAGCGGCGCATTTGGCGTTCGAGAGTTGGGCGGCAAGCTAAGAGACCTTTTGTGTAAGGATGTTGGGGATTGCTGAAAATTTGCTCGATCGCACCGCATTCAACAATTTTACCTCGGTACATCACCGCCACCGTATCGGCAATTTCAGCAATGACGCCTAAATCGTGGGTAATAAAAATCATTGCCATGCCTCTAGAGTCCCGCAACTCGCGCAGCAAAGCTAAGATTGTGGCTTGCACGGTTACGTCTAAGGCCGTTGTCGGTTCGTCAGCAATTAATAAAGTGGGATTGCAAGAAATGGCCATCGCAATCATCACGCGCTGGATTTGGCCGCCGGAGAGTTCGTGGGGATAGCGATCGAGCATAGCTTGTTTTTGGCCGTTGACGAGCTGCATGAAATCGCGATCGTCCTGGGCACCTGCTTCTTGCCGCAAAGCCAAACAGCGCTGCCGCAGTTCCTCATCCGCCGGTAGCAGCTTCACCTCTTGCAATAGCGAAGCAGCTTTGCGCCGCGCTGCTGTCTGGGATATCTTTTGGTGGAGACAAATGGCTTCTGTGAGTTGAAATCCGATCGTAAAAACGGGATTTAGCGAACTCATCGGCTCTTGAAAAATCGTCGCAATCTGGCTGCCCCGGTAGGTTTGTTTTTCCCGATCGGGCATTTCCAGCAGATTCACAGGCTGCTTGCTAGCGCCGTCTGCTGCCGGAGAAAACCAAATTTCGCCCTGGATTTTCGTTAACGAACTTGACAGCAAACCCATAACAGCGAGGGATGTTACCGATTTTCCCGAACCCGACTCTCCGACAATTCCCAGAGTTTGCCCTCGCTTCACCTCAAAGGAAATGCCGTCAACAGCTTTGACTGTTGCGGACGCATTGCCTGCATCCGCAGATTGAAATTCAACCCGCAGGTTGCGAACTTCTAGGACGGTTTCACTCATGGAAGTCTATGGCAAAAGTTAAAAGGAGATTAAGTGGATTTTGACATATCTCAGCCTCAAGGCATAAGGAAAGTCCCACATTTTCAGTTTGAAATTTAAAATTCTTTAACTGATGGCGATTTTCATCCTTACCGAATTACAGATGCTCGGTTAGGGACACTGCACTGCCGTGTCCCTACTATATTTCATAGAATTGAAAACTGCCTATAACACCCAAAACTCAAAACCCAGAACTACTTAACTGCCGAATGCCTGAGAAGAATTTTCTTCAATAACCGATGACTTGAGTGCCAGCAGGCAGTGCAGTGGTCTCGGAGACCTTTTTAAACACGGTTGCTTGGTCGTTTAAGGAATTCGGTCTTGGCAGTCCAGGATTTGTGCCTTCCACCTGAAGGCGCATTTGACCTTCGGGGGTTAACTCAAAAATAGTCTCAACGGTTTCGCTCTTGTTGAGGCTGACATCCAGGTGCATCGGTGTTGCAGCGAGATTAACTTTATACCTTGTTTCTTTGGCGCAGGGAGCTCCGTCGGGGCATTTACCCATCATGAACAATTTGCCTTCTGGGGCAAAGACGAAGGTGAAAGACTGACCGGAGGGGATTGTACCTTGCCATTGACCTAGAAGTTGCTTGTCGATATTGCTAGCGGCGGGGGCTGCTGCTTCGGCAATTGTTGGTGATGCTGCGGATGCTGGGCCTTGCGCGCCGTTGAAGCTGCTGGCGAGGATGCCGAAGCAAATGCCACCTGCGATCGCTTTGCCAATCATTTTTAAATTAGACATGAGACCGATCTCAAAATTGGTTGTTTCTTTTGTACACTGTAGCCATAAAACCGTACTTTGTTTAATTTAAATCCATTTTGGGAAAATAAAATATATTTACGTAATATGGCATACAAACCGCTACAATTTCGGGAATCTGCCGAAACAGTCGATTCCAATGTGTTCGATCGCGATCGCGATCTTTGTTATGGTTGGCCGGTGCGCGAACACTCGCTTTTTTTTAGATGAAAGCAATCGCGCTGTTTGGGCAGCGGCGGATGTTTAAGATTCTGGTTGAGATTCTGGTTGAGATTCTGATTGAGATTCCCGCTTAGCTTTCTGTTCTTTTTGCTCTCGTTTTGTTCGCTCCAATGCCTCTGCGTAAGACCAAGCAACGCTCACAATCAAAGCTTTCCCAATACCGTCCAAATCTTTTTGTATATCGTCATTATTCGGCACTGAGGATTTTGGGCTGCCATCGTTCGTCATATTTTTGTTTTCTCCCGGGCTGGTTTTCTGGCGACTTTTTGAAATGTGCGATCGATACTCACAAATTCTAATTTTTAGCAGAAAGAATTGGTTGAAAGCCCCAAGTCTTTGAGGGACAAATTAAAATCAGACTATTCATTATTCCAATCCTCTTCCTTCTAGGTAGAGGTCGCTCCTCAACTGTCAACTGTCAACTGTTGAATGCACCCGCACCCTACTTATCTCTGAGGGTGTGACCTTGATTACTACGAATAATATCTTGACACTCCTCGACCTGAAGGTGCGAGGATTCTTGAGGAATTTCTACCTCAATTTCCCTGTTTCCAGGGTTCCCAGACTCCTCACGTTTGCTCAATCGAGCGCGAGGATATCTTCTGGGCGTTTAGGCGCGAACGCCAGGTTTCGCGGAGTCCCCGCGTACCAAATGTAAAGCTCGATCGCGAATAGTTTTTGCTGCACCTATATCAGCGTGTTCGTGGTAGCCACATTCAGTGCAAATGAACTTTTCGCCATCTCTATTAGACTTGTCGATGTGACCGCAATTCCGACATTCTTGACTAGAGTATTTGGGATTAACCTTGATTAAGATTTTTCCTTGCTTTGCAGCCAGATACTCAATCTTCAGTATTAACTCGCCCCAGCCTGCATCAGAAATAGAACGGTTTAAACCTCTCTTCCTTGATTGCCCATTTTTCAGAAATCTACCTGTTTTTTCGTCCACCTTCACTCGACATCGGCGCATCATGCCGGAAATATTCAATTCCTCTAGAGCAATCGCGTCAACGTTACGTGACACTATTTTATTGGCAACCTTCCATTGGTAAGCTTGGCGCTTATTGCTAATTCTTTGGTGGAAAAGCCCTAGTTTTTTAGCTGCTTTTTTGCGGTTATTACTCCCTTTTGCTTTTCGACTGACTTGTCTCTGTCTAATTCTCAGTGTGCGTTTAGCTTTTTTAGTGGCTGAAAACTTGGGATTTTTAATTTGAGTTCCATCTGATAGATGGACTAATTTTGTAATTCCCATATCGCAACCAATTACCTTGACGACATCTTTGAGAGGTTTTGTCGTGTAATCGGGGACAGACTTGTCCTCAATGCGGACGGATACATACCACCCATTCTGTCGCTTTCTTACCGCACAAGCTTTAATGGTAAAGCCACCAGGAATTGGGCGCGAGTTGTGGAAACGCATCCAACCTAACTTTGGCAAGTAAATTTTACTACCTTGTATTTTTACCCCCATCACAAATGTGAAGGAAGTGAAATTGTTGCGATTCTTGAATTTAGGAAAGCCGCGTCCGTCAAAAAAATTATTATAGGCAGTGTCTAACCGTTTGACGTTCTGTTGTAGAACTGTCGAATCTATCCCGGCAAACCAGGGTCTAGCTGCTTTCAATTGGGGCAACGCTGTGATTTGAATCTCGCCTGGGTTGCGCCGAGGGTTTTTAACTTTCCCCTTTTTATCTGTTTTGCCTATTTTCCAAGGTTCCCCAGTGGCACCGTTTTTACTGACACAACTGGTCAACGGACAGGATTCACTTTTGCTCCTAATGTCGCAATAGTTGCCTTGAATGAAATGTTGGCTATACTGAGTTATCCTGTCATTAAGACACCAGTTGAAATGGCTTCGCAACATATCCACCCAATTAGACATTTTTAAGTCTTGTGTTTGATTTGGACGCAACTTGTATACATAGTTACTCAACAATTTTAACTCCTCCTTTTCTTGAGCTGTTATTAGTATATAGTGAAAGGCTTGCGTGTTTGTACTTTTTACATTTCTTTAGGAAAGAGGGTTTAAGGTTTATAGTTTTACTTACCAAGCCGTCCTATAAGGACGGGGTTTTAGACCCATCTGTGATAATATCATAAATACGCTGATTGGATGAGCGAATCAGAAAGAAACCTTAACTGCGCTGGTTGTCCGCAACACTGACTCCTGCTGAAACCTGCGCTTGTAATTTTCGATAATTTCCTCAATAGATCGATTTTTTTCCTGGCTAGTTTCATAAATCAAAATAACTATTTTAGAGTTTTCTCGAATCAATATCCCGTCCCGGTTGAGAAACTGCCCGGAACCGTCTAATACAGTTAGCCCTTCCCGAAAACGAGGGGTAATAACTTCCTTGACAAACTCCTGCCATTCTGACTCAGAAATTGTCTCGCCTCCGGGTTTAGTTAAGCCAAAATACAGTTCATCTTTGAGGAAGGTTTTTGGACTGACATTAGTATCGGAAGTTTCGGAAATTTGAGCGCGGGCAATTGTCCCCGGACAAATCGGCACGAGCAACAGCAGGCCTGCCAAGCAAAGACTGTTAAGATGTTTGTTCTTCATGTGATTATCGTCACAAATAAACAAGTAGTAGGGTGCGCGAGAGCGATCGCTCTTTAACTACCGACTTTGAGACTGTTGGTACTGAGGCACCGCCCGAGCGATCGCACAATACCGACAATACCTATGCTACCGTTCGTGATTTAATTTAACATAAAATGTTGCCAACTCAAAAACCCAATTTCTCGTGAGAAACTGGGTTTTTGAGCGTCAGCCTTAGTTTATTCAGTCTTAGACCCACAGGTGGTCAGGAACCGGGTTTTTAATCAAAATCTTTTGTTAGCACCCTGAACAACGGTAAAAGACCCGGTTTCTAAGAGGATAAGAGCGTCAGCCGTAGTTGATTTGCGATCGCCTGCGTAGTTTATTTGCGATCGCCTAATTAGTGGTGT
The DNA here is from genome assembly GCF_020883145.1 of Microcoleus sp. CAWBG27. Classification (NCBI taxonomy): domain Bacteria; kingdom Bacillati; phylum Cyanobacteriota; class Cyanophyceae; order Oscillatoriales; family Microcoleaceae; genus Microcoleus; species Microcoleus sp. CAWBG27. Next base: position 85,625 of record NZ_JAHREU010000009.1, on the reverse strand, counting down.
CTGCTCTATTATTCTTCAATTCAGCCATACTTCTGTTAGCAGTGTCTTTGTACATCTCCCCGAATTCTTTGACGGCTGCTCCCGCTTCTTGTCCGATCTTCTGAATTCGTTCGCCCGGAGCGTCAGATGTTTCGCGAGCTTCTTGTCTCCATTCGCGAGTTGTTTGGGGTCTTTCGGGATTGTTTAGCTCCGCGTTTGAACCGTACTGACTGCCATAAGCTTTGTTGCTGCGTCCCCCATCAACATTGGATGTCAGCAGTAGAAAACCGACTAGGACAACACTCAAAAAACTCTTGATTTGAAAGCCCTTAAGCAATGAACTGATGCGACCGATAGCTGTAGAAATTAAATTCATTTCCGTCATACTCCGTAAGTTAATTGGTGATAATTTTCCGCATTTTTTCATCTAATTGACTCGCTCCAAAATGAGCAGCTAACGCTAGCTAAAGCCGAACTTAGCTTTGAATCGCAATTAGCCACATCCATAGAGTTCTAGGGGAGCGATAAAATCTGTTAAACACCCAACCCATGTGTGAGTCAATTAGCTTTTTCAAACACAAATATCACCTTAGCAGCAGCAAAATACTTCTACCTCTTACTAAAGTCATAACTTAGTTAAAAGCAGCAATAGTATTTTTCAGCACAAGGTTAGACAATTTTCAATCGATCGTGTTATAAAGGCCAAATTTTCATTTCAAGCGATCGCCAGTTTTGACATCAAACCAGTGCAGCAATTGAGGTGGAAAAACCAGCTCGACAATTTCGGAACTCCACTGACGGTCATTTGGGAGCAAAGCGCGCACCGTTACTGACTCCAAACCCTTAACTCGGACGCTAACTAAATTTTGCATTCCCAAGTTTTCTGCTAAATAAACCTCACCTTTAATTGCCTCTGGATCGGGCTTCTTCCTGGCCTCTACATCTGCAAAGCTGAGGTGTTCCGGGCGAATTCCCAAGACAATCTCTGGTGGGACTGTCGGCAGATTTGGTAGCGGAACTCCAGAATCGCCCAACATCGCAAAATTTCCCTGGCATTTAAGCACTAGCAAATTCATTTGCGGGCTGCCTACAAAACCCGCTACAAACTGATTTGCCGGACGGTTATAAATCAAGTGTGGCGGGTCTAATTGTTGGATGCTGCCGCTGTTGAGAACTGCGACTTTTGTAGAAAGCGTCATTGCTTCGGTTTGGTCGTGGGTAACGTATACTACAGGGGCTTTTTGGGATGAAAACAATTGTTTGAGTTCTGCCCTCACTTTTTCTCGCAATAAGGCGTCGAGATTGCTTAAAGGTTCGTCGAGCAAAAATACTGCTGGTTGGCGCACTAAGGCGCGTCCGAGGGCTACTCGCTGTCGCTGTCCGCCTGATAGTTTACCCGGTTTGCGATCGACTAATTCGGTCAATCCGAGGGATGCTGCAACTTCTGTCACTAAGCGGTTGATTTCGCTGTCGGAGATTTTGCGGAGTTTGAGGCTGGATGCCATATTGTCGTACACTGTCATGTGCGGATACAGCGCGTAACTTTGAAACACCATTGCAATATCCCGATCGCCCGGTCTGAGATTTGTCACATTGCGATCGCCAATTCTAATCTCGCCTCTAGTGGGCTGTTCCAACCCTGCAATCAACCGCAGCGTGGTAGATTTGCCACACCCGGAGGGCCCCAGCAAGGTCAGAAATTCGCCCTCGCTGACATCTAAGCTAATGTCTTTTACGGGTACAACTTTGGGGCTGTAGGTTTTATTGAGGTTTTTTAGTTGTAGTTTTGCCATGATTTTTATAAGAAAGAGTTACGAACCGCGAAGGCGCGTTAGGCGAAGCCGCGCGTAAGCGCTAGGGCGCGAAGGAAGAGAAAAGAAGGGAAGAGGAAGAGTTTAAGATGCTAGGATTATTTAAGGTTGAAGTTTATCCTTTTACTGCCCCGGCTGTTAAACCCTGAACTATGCGCCGCTGGAACACTAAAACTAGCAAAACTAAGGGTAAGGTTCCTAAAACTGTTGCTGCTGCGATCGGGCCGTAGGGAATCTCAAAGACTGATGCACCGCTGAGTTGAGCGGTGGCGACGGGAATTGTTTTGAGAGATTCGCGGGTCATAAATGTCAGTGCGAAAATAAACTCGTTCCAAGCTGAAATAAATGTCAGAATTCCGGTTGTGACTAAGGCGGGAAATGTCATCGGTAGCACGATTTGCCACAGCATTTGAAAGGTGTTGTATCCGTCAACTTTAGCCGCATCTTCTAAATCTTTTGGCAGTTGTTGAAAGAAACTCCGCATTACCAAAATCGTCAGCGGTAGATTGATGGCTGTGTATGGAATAATTAAGGCTAAATAATTATTTCCTAAATCCAAAGCTTTGACAATTTCCAGGAGTCCTAAAAATAGCAACACTGCTGGAAATAGCGTCACAATTGTCACAGTTGCCAGAATAATTCTCTCGCCCCACAGCCGCAACCTCGCCAATGCGTAAGCTGCGGGAGCACCTACTGCTAAACACAGCAGTGTTGAAGTAATGGAAACAAAAGCGCTATTTAAAATGTAAAGTGCAAAGGGGCGGCGCTGGAATAAGGACAGGTAATGATCGAAGGTAATCCGTGTGGGAATGTAGACGTTGGGAATTGCTGAGATATCGGCGTTTACTTTGAAGGAAGTCAGCACCTGCCACACGATGGGTGCGAGGAAATATGCGACAATTAATATCGCTGATAGGGGCAAGATTAATTGCCGGATCTCAAAGGTTTTTTTTGTGGTAGGTTGTTCGCGGGCGATCGACATAATTTAATTTCCTCCGGCTGCATTGACGCGGGCTCTCGATAACAGGTAACTGGCGATCGCAACTGCGGCCACTAACAGCAAAAAAGTACACACCACCAAAGCGGCCCCGTACCCAAAGTCTAAATACCTCATCACCGTGCTGTAAATGTAGATAGAAACCGTCTCCGTCGCTCCAGCCGGCCCCCCTCCCGTCATCACCTGAATCAAGTCAAAAATGCCGAATGCTTGGGCAAATCGAAACAGCAAAGCAATTACAATTTGGGGCATCAGCAGCGGCAGAGTAATTTGACGGAAACTCTGCCAACTACTCGCGCCGTCAATGGCGTGGGCTTCATACAAATCACCGGAAATCGATTGCAGTCCTGCTAACAAAAGCAAGCTGACAAAGGGCGTAGTTTTCCAAATATCGGCTGCAATCACTGCCATCATTGCCAAAGTCGGATCTCCCAACCAGCTAATGCTCTTTTGAATCAATCCCAAGCGCAGTAAAATGTCGTTAATTACGCCGTATTGGTCGTTAAAAATCCACGCCCAAGCTACACCCATCAATGCAGTCGGCAGCGCCCAAGGTAGCAGGGAAATTGTCCGCACAATGCCGCGCCCCGTGAAAGATTGATTTAAGACTAAAGCAATGCCCATGCCGAGAATTAATTCCAGTACAACAGAGGCGACAGTAAAGACTGTGGTGTTGCTTAAAGTTTGCCAGAAACGCCCGTCGCCTAACATTCGACTGTAGTTAGCAAAGCCGGAAAAAACCAGTTTTAATTCAGTTCCAAGATTTTGGGTGAATAAACTCAGCCAAAACGCGCGCAAGATTGGGTAAGCAAATACTAGCAGCAGAATTATTAATGCTGGTGCTACTAATATCCATCCGGTTCTTTGTTCGCGCTGTCGCATCTTGTCTGCTTGCATATTTTTAATCCCTAATTTATCCCTCATCCCCCGTTCGTAGTAAGGACTTTAGTCCTCCGGTTCGTAGTAAGGACTTTAGTCCTCTGGTTCGTAGTAAGGACTTTAGTCCTCCGGTTCGTAGTAAGGACTTTAGTCCTAAGGTTCGTAGTAAGGACTTTAGTCCTAAGGTTCGTAGTAAGGACTTTAGTCCTCCGGTTCGTAATAAGGACTTTAGTCCTAAGGTTCGTAGTAAGGACTTTAGTCCTCATTTCTTCAAAAATTGAGGACTGAAGTCCTCACTACGAACCAAATAAGAAAGTTTTTTTAAGGACTGAAGTCCTCACTACGAACCAAATAAGAAAGTTTTTTAAGGACTGAAGTCCTCACTACGAACCAAATAAGAAAGTTTTTTAAGGACTGAAGTCCTCACTACGAACCAAATAAGAA
>NZ_JAHREU010000009.1:19064-81415 GCF_020883145.1 Microcoleus sp. CAWBG27 | reverse complement strand
GGACTGAAGTCCTCACTACGAACCAAATAAGAAAGTTTTTTAAGGACTGAAGTCCTCACTACGAACCAAATAAGAAAGTTTTTTAAGGACTGAAGTCCTCACTACGAACCAAATAAGAAAGTTTTTTTAAGGACTGAAGTCCTCACTACGAACCAAATAAGAAAGTTTTTTTAAGGACTGAAGTCCTCACTACGAACCAAATAAGAAAGTTTTTTAAGGACTGAAGTCCTCACTACGAACCAAATAAGGAAGTTTTTTTAAGGACTGAAGTCCTCACTACGAACCAAATAAGGAAGTTTTTTTAAGGACTGAAGTCCTCACTACGAACCAGCTTTATCAAGCTTTGGGTTGTTTCTAACTTCCTAATAAATTGCGAGTTTCACTAGCCGCCGCTTTCATTGCTTGTGTCGCAGTCATTTTCCCGGTAAAAGCTGAACTCAAATAGCGCTGCAAAATATCAGAAGCTTGAGCGTATTGTGCTATGGGCGGGCGCAAAGCTGGTTTTTCAACTACTTTTAGGAGTTGCGGGTAGTGTGGATATTTTGCGACTATTTCTTTGTCAGTAAATAGGGATTTGTAACTGGGAACTAAACCTGTTTCTAAAATGAATTTGCGCTGGGTTTCCTCGCTGGTGAGGTATTTAATTGCTTTCCAGGCTTGTTCTGGATGTTTTGAGGTTTTGGATATTCCCCAGCCCCAGCCGCCCAAGCAGGAACCGCCTGTTTTACCGATACTGCTGAGCATTGGCTCGATCGCAATTTTGCCTCTCACTTTAGATCCCTCGGCGTTTGCTAGCTTCCAAACATAGGGCCAGTTTCGCAAAAACAGCGCTTTGCCGTTTTGAAACAACAGCCTGGTTTCTTCTTCGCCGTAGGTAGTAACACCCGCTGGAGAGATGCCAGAGGCGATCGTATTTTTGAGAAATTCCACTGCTTTAATAGCCTCGGGTTTATCTAACCCAACTTCAAAAGTTTGAGGGTTAGCCCAGAAGCCGCCGAAACCCGAGAGCACTTCGACAAACATCGCAGATACTCCTTCGTATTGTTTACCTTGCCACAGATAACCCCAAGTTGCTTTTCCTTGTTGCTGTAAGTTTTGAGAGATTTTTACCATCTCTTCAAAATTTTTAGGTGCAGGAATTCCGGCTTGTTTTAAAATGTCTTTGCGGTAATAAAGCATTCCTGCATCCGAAGCGTGGGGAATTCGGTAAAGTTTGCCCCGATACCGCCCACCTTCAACGTTACCGGGGATGAATTTTGCAAGTTGTTCGGGGGGAATTTTGTCGGTTAAATCCCTTACCCAACCTGCGGCGGCAAATTTGGGAACCCAAACGATATCCATGTTGATGATGTCGTAGGGCGATTCGCCTAAAAGAAAGGCAGATGTGTAAAGATTTTCGACGAGGTTTGTGTCAAATGGCCCTTCGACGAGGTTGATGCGAATGTCGCGGTTTTTCTGTTCAAATTCTTTGACAAACGGTTTCCAGTTGAGAATGTCTTGCCCTTGCATTAACATCGTCAGCACAACTGGCTGCTGAGTCAGTGCGGGCAGAATAAATAACAGCAAGACGGCGACTAATGTGACAGCGAATAAGGCTACAAGACGGGGACGCTTTTGCCTTCGCTGGGGCGGGGAATTTATTTTTGGCATTGGCTTTTGAGATATGGCTGTGCGATCGCCTTACTGATCTCATAACTCGCTTTCTTTCGTTTTGCGGGATTTACCGAGTTTGTGCAATGAAAATATAAGTGAACTTTAGCTTACTTAATAATTATTGAGTGAAAAGTACAAATTTTGAGATTACAAGTTCGATCGCAAGTTAAGCAAACATCTATCTACAGATAGATCTTGAGATGAGTGTCTAATATCGTTGACGCTAGCATTCATATGATTCAATCGTTGGGGCGGTGCGTGGGGAGTATCTCATTTTTGTAAAAAGCATTTTTTCTTATAGTGCTGTCCCCGCTCGCGTATTGTATAATACGCGAGCGGGGACGCTCGCACTAATGCAAAACACAGATGCTCCTCGTGCGTGAGTCATAGTCTCGAAGTGTCGATTTAAAGATTTCTCGCCCTCACGCACCCTACAAATAAATCATTCTTCTTCCTTCTTCCTTCCTTCTTCCTTCTTCCTTCCTTCTTCCTTCTTCCTTCCTTCTTCTTTCTTCTTTCTTCCTTCTTCCTTCTCCCTTCTTCCTGATGACTGACATCCGTTACATCCGTTACATCCGTTACATCCGTTACACAATCCGTTGCCGAACTTCCTTCTTCCTTCTTTCTTCTAAATACAAAAAACACCGCTCCTCAAAATAGGAGAACGGTGTATAGGGGGTGTTATGGGTTGTTGTCTGAAACTAACCCTAACAAATCGCCATTTGCTCCGGGTAGGCCTTGTGATGGTTAAAAAATTGGCACAAACCCAAACACCTACCGGGATCGCGATCGACATTTACGATTAGCCCAACCATTCCACAACAGAATCTTCCTTAGTGTTGGTGCGACGTTCAGGGGTTTCGCGCTCGAATTTCATGTGGACAGCGCGGTTTTGTTCGCCGTCTGCTGCTACTGCAAAAATCGGATAGTCGATCAAGCCGTCTTGGAAAGACATCTGGAACCGGAAAGTGCCGTCAGCATTCAGTTTGATTGGTTGTCCGCCTACATAAACGGTGGCGTCTGGTTCGGTGGCGCCGTAGACGATCAATTCAGCATCAGCAACTAACCAGAATTGGCGGGGGCGCATCGGGGCGGCAAAGCCAACTCCCGACATACCGACACCGGAGGACATACCGAAACCGGACATCGTGAGGCCAGACATTCCGACACCGGACATCGTGAGGCCCGACATACCCACACCTGAGGCAGTCAGGCCGGACATACCCACACCTGAGGCAGTCAGGCCGGACATACCCACACCTGACGCGGTGAGGGCAGAGATTCCGGCCCCAGCCCACATTCCGACACCGGAGGGGAATACGTAGGAACTCAAAGCTTGTTCGTGGATTGCGGATTGCTGGATCGAACCTGCAACGTGCTGCATGGAACCGAACATCGAACCTGCTACGCGCATCGATTCTGCCGATTCTGCCATGCCGAAGATTTGTTCGTAGATGGCGTTGCCGGTGCTGTAACCGCCGTTGGTGGCTTTTGCCATTTTCTTGGCTGGGGGAACCAGTTCCGCGAAGGTTTGGCCGCGCAAGTCTTCTTCCCAGTCGAGGGTGATGAATTGGTCTTCAATCCAGTCACTAGGATAGATGGGCGGGACGCGGACTTCTGCCGATCGCGCCAGTACCAACCAACGGCCGTCTGCACAGCGGTAGCCGATGTCGATCGCATAATCGCGATCGCTAACGGGGATTGGCACGTACCATTCCCGCGCCAGTTCGTCGCAGGGATATTCTTGAATGCTGTGGGGGCTTTGGATGTCGAGGTTAACATCTGTAACGTCGTAGATCCGGAGGGCGAGTTGCTGTCCGCCTTGGCGGCGCAATTCTTCTTTGCGATCGTTGGGGATATCCCAGTAGGTGTAAGCCCATTCTGGATCGCGGGGCATCAAAACAACCCGGCTTTCACCGTAACCGTTGGGCAAATCTGCTAAACCTTCATCTACAGACGACAACGAACCGCCTGTTCTATCTTCTTGACCTAGTTCAAACTTTGCTGCTTCCACTGCTTCTTGTGCCTCTAGTTTGCGAGATGGACTGTATGAAAACTTGTTGCGCTGAATTTCTTGAATTGATGCCAGAAGTTGCGATTTCCGCATCCGGCTGTAGCGAGAGACTCCACATTCGCTAGCAACTCTGCGGAGTTGTCGCAAAGTCATCTCTTCTAATGGTGGGCGTTCTTTTGCCATGAGTTTGTTCTCCACTAATTTGGATGGCGGGTTAGATTTTTCGATTCAACACTAATGTGTTGATTTTTTGAGTTAGAAACTCTTTTAAATACAAGTACGATCGAGCTTCTTAATCTCTCCAACCTTTGAAGCCTTGCTAGTTTTTAGCTTGTCTTGTCCCCAATTGCGATCGGGGTTTTTGACTTGGGGGCTTCTGCGCGCACCGTCCGATCTAAATAAAGCTTTATCTATCGATTCTTGATTTACAAACAAGATCGATTTTGCGAGTGCGATCGGTGCTGCTAGCAACGCTGTGCAGGCAGCACACGCGCTATCTGACTCCCAAAGCTGCTCAATCAAAGCATTTCTTTGGGATCGCTTTGTCATGACTTAATGTTGCAGACAATTCCCGGTCTGGTCAAGGGGTCTTTTGCCTGAATCATGGGTACTTATACGCATTTTCGTGATTTTGGGGATCAATATGTCAGGGAATGTTGATATATTAGAGCGTCAGGGGATCGATGTTCGGACAAATGTCAGGCTTTGATGACATATTCTGGGACGGGGGCTGGTGATGGGTTTGGAGAGTTTTGTGGGTGGGGGCGGCCAGAAACCGGGTTTCTACGAGATTTTACGCATCCTCACGAGATATTCGCGAGAAACCCGGTTTCTAAATCCCGCGCGCAAACTTACGATCTCCATCCATCTGCTCAACCTCAGCAATAATTTCCTTCACTATCTCCGCATCGGGCGATCGCAAATGCTGTAAAATCTCCAAAGATTGCTGTAAATAATTCAAAGCTTCGTCAAAATCTCCCTTCTCATCTGCTAACAACTGTCCAAGCATTGCAAAAGTAGCAGCTTTCCCTTGAACATCGCCAATTTTTTCCTTAAGTTCGAGAGATTGTTGATAAAATGCGATCGCCTTTTCTACTTCCCCAAGATTTGCATAGATTCCTGCTAGATTGTGTAAAGTAGTAGCTTTCCCTTGAACATCGCCAATTTTTTCCTTAAGTTCGAGAGATTGTTGATAAAATGCGATCGCCTTTTCTACTTCCCCTTGATTGGCATAGATTATTGCTAGTTGGTGCAAAGTAGCAGCTTTCCCTTGAACATCGCCAATTTTTTGGTAAATTTCGAGAGATTGTTGATAAAATGCGATCGCCTTTTCTACTTCCCTTTGATTTGCATAAAATGTTGCTAGATTATGCAAAGTAGTAGCTTTACCTTGAACATTGCCAAGTTTTTCGTAAATTTCGAGTGATTCTTGACAAAAGGCGATCGCCTTTTCTACTTCTCCTTGATTCGCATAGATTCCTGCTAGACAGTGCAAAGTAGCAGCTTTCCCTTGAACATCGCCAATTTTTTCCTTAAGTTCGAGAGATTGTTGATAAAATGCGATCGCCTTTTCTACATCTCCTTTATTCGCATAGATTATGGCTAGACAGTGCAAAGTAGCAGATTTCCCTTGAACATCGCCGATGCGTTCAAAGATTTCCATAGCTTGCTGTTCTAAAGTAATTGCCTTTTCAATTTCCCCTACATTGCACTCAATAATTGCTAATTCATGCAAGGAATTTGCCTTAACATCGCCTAAATTTTCATCATCCTTCGCCAAATCCAACGCTTGTTCTAGATAATATTTTGCTGATTTATATTCACTCCGACTGCGATAGGCAATTCCCAAATCATTCAAAACCCTAATCCGAGTCTTCAAATCCCCTGGAGTTTCCTCGCGCCCATTCGAGGGAGTATATTCAATCAATAACCGTTTCAATAAATCAATCCGTTCCTGCTTTTCTGGAACCTCGCAATTGCTAATACCTTTGCTAGCATCCAGAGTTTGAGAAATCGCATCATCCCTAGTATTTGCCGGAGTTTTGAACACAAAAGTTCCCGAATTCCAGGCCCAAAAATCCGGCGCATAATTAGCAACTCGCGTAATCGCATAATCTGGCAAACAAAACAGCATTAGATGCGGTACCATCACCGGATAAGCATCTCGCACCCAATTAAAATCCACCAACATCGGCGGATATTCCCCCGTCATCCCGATCGCATTTTCCACCCCCCGCACAATGAAAATCAACTTCTTGTCTGGTTGAACCTTAACTGTTGGCAAAACCTTCAGAATTTCATCCAACAAAAAGCGCATCTCAGGATCGGGAAAATCCCAAATCTCAAACTGCATCTCTTGACAATCGGGATGACTAATTAAAGCCTGAATAATTGCATCTCTATCCCCAGCAAAATTACAGTCAATAAATCCCAAATCAAAGGCATCGTCGGGAACAATATCGACAAACGTCAGCAATTGGTCAAAAGACTCTTGATTGAATTCAATTATCCTTTGCTGATGTAATTCAGGGATTTCCTTGGATTGATGCCAGGGCTTGTTGGAAAGCATAACTTTGTTTTACGAGTGGGTTGACATAATTCCACCGACTACTTCCGTTGTATTCCAAAACGGAAAGATTGAATAACAACTTTTGTCCCATTGCATCTTTAGCAATATCTTTTTTGATGCAAACTTGCGCTAAAGTTGTATAATATTCAGGCGTAGGAGTAGACCTTTCAAAGTCAAATTGCTGTTGCTTCAAAGCATAAGTGACATCTTCAGCCAAAATTTTAGGGTGTTTGCGAGTTGTAGCTGTCAGACAAGCCGATCGAGTTATCTGCATCAATTGTCGCACATGACCACCACTGGCTTTTACCAATTGTAGCAACTGTTCTCGATCGGCAAATATAGCAGCAACATCAATCCGCTGTTCAATTAAACTAGCAACTCCATCTAATTTTTGCTGATTATGATCTAGATCGCATTCACTGCGGTTAAATTCATAAATATTGACCATTGGCACTATATTGAGATTGCTTTCAAACAAATTGCTAATATTTTTGTCTGAATAAATTACCGAAATAGGTACTGTATAAATAATTGTAGAGGCTAGCCCTTGAAGTTGACTATTATAATCAAAAAACAAATGATTGCCAACCTCTGGATTAACGCGATCCAAGTTGTCAACAATTAGCAAAAATCCTTTCTCATAGCGGTCTGGATATTTGCGTCTCAGCTTATCAAAAGCATCTTTAAACAACAGATTAATATCTGTCAACAATCTGGATGTATTGCGTTTAAGAGTTTCACGAATCACCTGTTTTTGTTGGCTAGAACCTCGAATTTGACCGATCAATTTGGCTGTTAGCTTAGAAATAAACGGAATTTCTATACCTCCACTTGCTTCGGTTTCGATGCTGACGGAAGATTGAACAGTTTCTTCTGTTTCTTTAGTGACTTCCTTAAACCACAATTCAAAACTTTTCAAGATTTCTGGATCAAATTTTAACTGTAGTTTAGTTAAATCATCAGCTAATTGTTTGATGAAAAGCAAATATAGATCGGTATATTCAGTATCATTAACATCCAGTTCCAGATCGAACTCTATGTAAATTACCCGATACTCATTTTCCCACCGCGACTGAATCCGTTTTAACTCCGTACTTTTGCCACATCCTCGATGCCCCGTAAACAAAATTGTGTCAAATTCCCCTGGATTCTGATACTCCAGTTTAGTGCTGACAAGTTCTATAGCTTCTGTGTTGCGTACTGCCGACAAATCCACATAATATCGGGCCATATCATCGCCCGTCAGAGGCTTGACATCGCAAGCGCGGTAAGCTTCTTTGAGTGTTTTGGCGCGGTTGGCTGGGAGTGAAGTCATCGGATTGCAGATTGTAGATTGTAGATGGAAGCCACAGTTGATTGCGATCGCGGGCGATCGCAATGTGGAGCTTTTCAACCCCAATTCTAACTCATATCTCACAGGATACTCAAAAATCGAAGATTGAGAAACCGGGTTTTTGCCCAAATCTGTGATTCATAGCGAATTATTCTGATAAAAACCCGGTTTCTTCGATCGAAGCGCGTCCAGGACTGACATAGAATAGGTAATAGCCATCGCGAGGCCGCACAATATGCTCAACAACACCATCACCATTCCCCAAACCTTCAAAGTAACTCACGAACAGTTCCAGGAAATTGCGGCTGTCAACCGTGACTTAAGGCTAGAGAGAACTGCTACAGGAGAATTAATCGTTATGGCGCCCACTGGAAGCGAAACTGGCAATCGAAACCTAGATATTTCAGGACAAATCTGGCTGTGGAATCGCCAAACCAAGCTGGGAATAGCATTTGACTCTTCTAGCGGTTTTCAACTGCCCAATGGTGCCGATCGCTCTCCTGATGCTTCCTGGGTTAAATTAGAACGGTGGCAAGCCCTCACAGCCAAAGAACAAGAAGGTTTTGCTCCCATTTGTCCCGATTTTGTTGTAGAATTGCGCTCTAAATCTGACAACATGGAACCATTGCGAGAAAAAATGCGAGAATACATCGCTAATGGAGCGCGTTTGGGCTGGTTGATCGATCGCAAAAACCAGAAAGTAGAGATATACAGGTGCGATCGAGCTGTCGAAATATTAGCTCATCCTACCACTTTATCCGGGGAAGATGTATTGCCCGGATTTGTCTTAGATTTAACAGATGTTTGGTAATCTTTCTAAATCCTGGATAATTATCTCTCAGTCGGCGGAGGCAGACTTCGTTTGTATAGCTGCGGTTTCAACCGCCGATTGATACAGTTGCTTTGTCAGGGGAAGATGTATTGCCCGGATTTGTCTTAGATTTAACAGATGTTTGGTAATCCTTCTAAATCTTGGATAATTACCTCTCAGTCGGCGGAGGCAGACTTCGTTTGTATAGCTGCGGTTTCAACCGCCGAGTGAGATCGTGTCCGCTCGATCGACTATAATTAAGATTGGTTCGCCCTATCGGACGAAAGTCTTTACAAACCTGCGGACTAAAGTCCGCACTACAAACTGAATTCTTTAAAATTTGCGGACTAAAGTCCACACTACAAACTAATATAATAAATTAGAGCAATACATCAATCCAAAATCTCAAATCCCATGTCCCTAACGCTTTACAACAGCTTGACCCGCCGCGAATCACCTTTCGAGCCCCTCGAACCCTCAAAGGTGCGGATGTATTGCTGCGGCGTTACGGTGTACGATTACTGCCACGTCGGCCACGCCCGCGCTTACATTGTTTGGGATATGGTGCGCCGATATCTGATGTGGCGCGGCTACGATGTTCGCTACGTACAGAATTTTACCGATATTGATGACAAGATTCTCGATCGCGCCCGCGAAACAAATTCTACAATGGAAGCGGTAGCCGATCGCTTCATCGACGAATATTTTGCCGACATGGACAAACTAAATATTCTCAGGGCCGATGAATATCCCCGCGCCACCCACTCAATCGACGGCATCAAACGGCTGATTCACGAGTTAGAAAACAAAGGTTTTGCCTATGCCAACAGCGGCGACGTTTACTACAGCGTTCGCAAGTTTGACAACTACGGAAAACTTTCCGGCCGCAAGTTGGAAGAAATGGAAGTCGGGGCTAGCGGCAGATTAGAAACCGCCGAAATAGAAGCTCAAAAAAAGCAAGATTCTTCAGATTTCGCTTTGTGGAAAAGTGCTAAACCCGGTGAACCTTTTTGGGAATCATCTTGGGGAAAAGGTCGCCCCGGATGGCACATTGAATGTTCGGCGATGGTGCGCGATTGCTTGGGCGAAACTATTGATATTCACTGCGGCGGTTCCGATTTAACTTTTCCGCATCACGAGAACGAAATTGCTCAATCTGAAGCTGCGACTGGCAAGTCTCTGGCTAATTATTGGATGCACAATGCTTTTGTGACTGTCAATGGCAGAAAGATGTCGAAGTCTTTGCACAATTTTATTACTATTCGCGATTTGTTGGAGGGGAATTGGTCGGGCGATTTGGAATCTGATTCCCCCCAGCCCCCCCTTGGTAAGGGGGGGAGTAAGAGTGAAGCTGAATCTGCCCTTGCTGAGGGGGGGAGTCAGAGTGAATCTGACCCCCCCCAGCCCCCCCTTGCTAAGGGGGGGAGTCAGAGTGAATCTGACCCCCCCCAGCCCCCCCTTGCTAAGGGGGGGAGCAAGAATCAAAGCGATAAGTCAAAAGCGGTGGAACCGATGGCGGTGAGGCTGTTTGTGTTTATGGCGCAGTATCGCAGTCAGATAGATTTTACTGAAGATGCGATCGCATCTGCTCGAAATGGCTGGAATACTATCAACGAAGGCTTGCTTTTTGGACTCCGATATGCCGATAAACTGAGTTGGGATGTTGAGAAAACTGAACAAGATGCCAAAGCTGTAGAGGAATTCCAAGCAGCGATGGACAATGATTTCAATACTCCGGCTGCTTTGGCTGTTTTGTTTGAACTTGCTAAGGAATTGGGTAAAGAAAGCAATATTTTGGTGCATCAGGGCAAAACTGAAACTTTGCCGGAATTGTTGCAGCAAAAGTGGCTGACTTTGATCAGTTTGGCGGGGGTTTTGGGCTTGGAGGTGCAGCCGGAAGCTGACAGCGATGCGGCGGTTGGCGGTTTGAGTGATGCGGAAATTGAGGCGATGATTCAGCAGCGGAAGGATGCCCGGATAGCTAGAAATTTCGCTGAGGGCGATCGTATTCGCAATGAACTTAAGGATAAAGGAATTACTTTGATTGACCAAAAGGATGGTACCACGATTTGGCATCGCGGTTAAAAAACTGGTTCGTAGTGAGGAATTCATTCCTCTTGGACGGACTGAAGTCCGTACTACGAACCTGGAATTTATTCCTCTTGGACGGACTGAAGTCCGTACTACGAACCTGGGTTTGTAGTGAGGAATTCATTCCTCTTGGACGGACTGAAGTCCGTACTACGAACCTGGGTTTGTAGTGAGGAATTCATTCCTCTTGGACGGACTGAAGTCCGTACTACTAACAAATGATTTTTTATTTATTTAACTTATTCGCAAACTCAGCAACCGCCGCTACAAATTCTGAGGTGGATTCGTAGGGTAAAACGTTGCGCCCCGGCATTAATAAACCCTCAGCATTGGCAAAGTTAGCCAAATATTGCGCTAATCTTTCATCGGGTTTTTCTTCCTTACCCGATTGACTGATGCTTGAGGCTTTTTCTCCCATGACAACGAGTGCCGGATTCCTAAACTGTTGAATCGTGCTAGTGTAATCCTGGCGCCAAAAACCAGCTAAAAACGAGAAAACTGCATGACGGCTGTCAGGATTTGCCGCCCCAGCTTGCAAAGCATCCAACCATTCGCTATCAACATTTGCAGCATCGCCAAACAGTTGTTTTCCAGAAAAAGAGCGCAAAAATTTAGCGCGTCTGGCGTATCGATAAAAAGCGTTTCCCAAGGGAGAGTCTAACAAATTCCAGACGATTCTTTGCTCTCTATCTGTCGAATGTTTGTTCATCACCGCCCAAGCTGGAGGCCCGGCGAGGACTAAGGAATGGATTAAATTAGAACCGCTTTTCTGCTGCAATTTGGCTAATTCCAAGGCTACACACAGTAAAGCACCTTGCACGAGGACGATCGCAGGTTTTTTTACTACAGTCTCCAAGAAAAACTGCAACTGTGCCGCCCAATCGCTAGGATAGCAAGCCACAGCGGGCATTTCGCAATCGCCGCAGCCCAAAAGGTCGGGATTGTAAATCGGATTTGTGTTGCCTGATTTGTACCAACTTTCGCAAAATCTCTGCCAAAAGACTCTTGACAATCCAACTCCTATGGGATGAATTAATAACAACGGTATGCTATCTTCTGTCGCAGTAGTTGGTTGATAAACATCATAAGCACAGCGATATTTTTGCCATTCGTAAAACAGCGTTGGCGATTTGATAGATGAAATTGCAGATGAATTTTCAGTAGAATATTGCGGCTGCATAATTAATGTTTTGATTTTTTATGTGCTAACTTGGATATTGGGGCGGGTTCTCCGGCCCACCCACAAGATTTTTAAGAGTTTTCACAATGCCAACAAAACTAAATGTTTTTTAGTTTAGGTTACAATAATGCGAGTTTGAGCTTGGGCATTTGGTTGCGAGCGGGCAATCCGAATCTATATATTGCTGCCGAGTGCGTTGAGAAAATAAAATAGGCGTTCTCTAGAGAACTCGGATAATTTACCGCGCATCAATGCTGATATTTTGGATCGATCGATTCCTAAGAGCTTTTCTGCTTCAATTTTGGTTAGTTGGCGTTCCGAGATTAATTCACTGATTGAATGAGCTAGTTCTGCCTTAATCAATAGTTCATCAGAATTGGGGAGTCCTAAGTCAGCAAAGACATTCCCACTGCTTGAATGCACTTTCATAATCTCAATCACACTATTTATATCATATAGTTTATTATGAAATCAAGGGTGACACGATCGGCAACAATATAATTATTTAATCATGTCTGAACAGCGGATTACAATTTCTATACCTAACTTGCTGCTCATTGTAGCATCGTCCTTGCTGCTAGTGCTGCTGTGGCAATTGCGGAGTCTGCTAGTAATTCTGATGATATCAGTGGTGCTGGCTGCTTCGATCGTCCCGATCGTCAATTGGGCCGAAACCATGCGCGTGCCCCGCTGGCTGGCGGTGATTCTGGTTTATTTAACTCTGATTGGCGGATTCAGCGGGACGGTAGTGTTAATCGGGCCGACAGTCATCGAGCAAATAGAGTTACTGGTGCGACAGTTACCAGTTTACGCCGAAAGTCTGGAAATGGTAGCCACTAGCTTAGCCAGTCGCCTCACCGATGATGCACCTGCTTTGGTGAATCAGTTGCTGGATACTCAATCGCTGACAAATTGGCTGATTCGATCGAGCCAACAACTGGTTTTGCGATCGTACAGTTTAACAAGAGGCATTCTCGGCGGCTTCTTCAGCCTAGTTTTAGCATTATTTATTTCCGGCTACATGGTAGCCGACAGCGACACATTAATTAAAAGTTTGGTGCAGTTTTTCCCGAAACCTTGGGATACAAAACTCGCCGCCCAAGCCACGCCCATCGGGCAAAGAATGGGGAGTTACATTCGCGGGCGGGTGTTAGTTTCGGGGATTTTAGGGATATTTATCACCGCAGGTTTGAGCTTTTTGGGGATGCCGGAGTTTGCTTTGGGCTTGGGTGCGATCGCAGGTGTGACAAATCTGATTCCCTTCATTGGCCCGGTTTTGGGCGCAGTACCCGCCTTAATCGTCGCTTTAGCTAAGGGTGGATGGGTGTTGTTGTGGGTATTGCTGCTGTTTGTATTTATCCAAAACTTAGAAACTTACGTACTAGATCCTTTGCTGGTTGGTTCTTCGGTTGGGGTGCATCCATTGTATCAATTGCTGTCTGTCTTGGGAGGCGTACAAGTATTAGGAATTATCGGGGCGGTAATTGTGCCGCCTTGGTTTGCGGGAGTAGCTGCTTTGATTGAAAACTTGTATTTAAAACCGAAGCTGAGGAGCGAATATCGAGAGACAATAAATCAAGCTAAAAATAATTCTGATTTACCGCCTTTGACACCTTCGGCTTCAACAGTTGACAGTTGACAGTTGACAGTTGACAGTTGATAGTTGACAGCTTGTAGGGTGTGTCGCCTGCGATAAATTCCTAACTGAATACCGACAATCTTAGGGCGACGCACCTGATACGACTAATTAAAATTATTTGCACAAACACCAAACTTGTCAAAGGCTTGTTTTCAGAAATATTTGATCGGGTGCGTCGCCCTGAGATTATTGGTTAAATTTACAGATGGTTGCCGGCGACACACCCTACAATAATCCGGTGCGTCGCTCGATTTTTTGTTAATTTTAGAGATGGTTGGCGGCGACACACCCTACAAATAATGTTGCATGATTTTTCCTAAAATTCGGCACAGTGAATTGAAAAAACTAGACAAAATTGCCACAGCCACAAACTCTCTTGAAATTATCTGCGTTCGTCTGTGTTAATCTGCCTTAAATCTGCGGTTGCTTTATCAATCCTAAGTCTAGTATCTACAAGCCCAATGACCTAATGCCCTGTTTGGCCCATGCCCTGTTTGCCCTGTTTGCCCTGTTTGCCCCATGCCCAATGCCCAATGCCCAATGCCCAATGCCCCATGACTAAGGACTAAGGACTAATTGCCACTTCAATGCGACGGTTGCGTTGCCGGTTGATCTCAGAACTATTATCTACCGAAGGGCGACTTTCCCCGTAGCCGATCGCCACCCAATGATACTTCTGCCCGAGCACACCAGACAAATACTGCACCACAGCCTGAGCCCGCGCAAACGATACATTGCGATTTTCGGCCTCTTCCCCGGCGTCGTCAGTGTGCCCTGCAACCCGCACCGTTGCACCCTCGTAACTCCGCAACTCCGCCACCAAATTGTCCAAAATCGCACTGGTGCCCGCCCGCAGAGAAATGCTGCCAGTATTAAATAAAACATCGCTGGGCAAAGTTACCATCAGCCCATCCCCTGCAAATACCGGATTTCTCGGATTCTGTGGCTGCGCGTTACCATCCAGAGGGCTCGGCGCGGGTAAAGCTAAAGGAGGAGTTGTCTCCGTTGGGGTTGCAGCCAATTCCTGCGACATCAACTGCAACCGCTTTTCCAAACTTTCCGTCGGGCGGCTGCTACCCAACTGACTTTCTAAAGCTGCTGTGCGCCCAATTAGCGCGTTGAGCTCGCCTTGCAACTTTCTTAAATCTCCCTGCAACTTCTCTCTCTGGGCGGGATTGACTTTCGACTGGGGAGTTGGTGTAGCGGTTGGTGCAGGAAGCGCTGGAATTGGCGTTGCTGGGGCGCGTTTCGGGCTGGAGGTCAAATTTTGAGTTACGCGCAGCAATCTCTCGGCGATCGGCATTTGGGTGGCGCGTGATGGATAAATTTGGGCGATCGCCATCCCCAAAACCCACGCAAAACCGCTGCCTACTCCCAGCAACAGCAGTCTAAAGATTAGCGACAGTAAAAACAAACCTTTTCCCCGCGACTTCGAGACGCGAGTGGGGGGAATTGAAGGTTTTTCCTTAGAATATCGCGTCATGGTTCCTCCCTCTCGGTACACATACCAGATTAATTTCGATACTATCCTATATATCCAATTTTAGATTTGAGATTTGAGATTTGAGATTGGAGGACAAATCTCAAATCTGAAAAATCAACTCGGTTTCTACAAATCTGGGGTTTGGCGGCACAGCATTTCCGACACAAACCAAATTTATAATGTCCAGCGCCTCAGGCTGAATCTGTTAGATAATACTGTAGAACTTTTGGAAAAAAAATGATGCCTGACCCTTTAAATAGCCCCTATCCCGTGCCTTGGGAATGGATTAATCAGACTCACGCTAAGGTGAGTTCAAATGCTGGCACAGGTATCCGCTACTATCGGAGTCCTTCCCTCGTTTCAACTAACGGCCAATACGCAGCTTACAGTCGAATTGAATTGCAAGTACAGCCGGAATTGGCCCGCTGTCGGGTTAGCAGTGTCATGTTTGTGGAAAATCTCAAAACTGGGGAACTGCAAACAGTGGCGGCTGCTTCGCCACTGGCCGAAAGCGGAATGTATGCTAGCGATGACACAGATATGTCCGGGACGATCGCAATTTTAGTGCCTGTTTCTTGGAATCAAGAGGGTTCCCGGGTTCTCGCCCGCGAATTTGAAGCCTTGTTCAACTCTTCCGATATGTCCGACTACGCGGTCATTTGGGATAAAAATGATAATTACACTTATACCGTTGCTCCGGCTCGCAGTCTTTACACCCATGCTGTATTGTTGGGTTGGAGTCAAGTTTGCCCCGGACAAGTTCTGTTCCGTGCCGGTCATTTGGGCGATCGATCTTGGCCTCTTTGTGCCGTCGATATGACTGGCCAAACGGTATCTGTCACCCAAGACAAACCCCTAGTTTTCGGCACTCAAGCCAGCACAGACTGGATCGAACCTAAAACTCGTTTTTAGATATATTTATGGCGGCATATTCTTTGATTTGGCCCAAAATTATTTTACTTTCCGGTCAATCTTTAGAGCAATTTCTTTTGACTCTGGGGCTGACAGCCTTGGCTGTGATTTTTGGTCTCACAGCTTTTATTTTTGTTCGGGTTTTTGTCAATTGGTTGCAGGACAAGCTGGAGGAAAATCGCCATTTTTTGAAATTTAAATTACGCCCAAAAGCGCGACATTCAACTGCCAATATTGCCGCAGGTAAAAACGTTTTTTTAGAACCGCAATTTGTCGAGAACGATCCAAATTATCCGGCGGTTTCTTGGGAACCAGAAAGCGATACTTTAGAAGCGATTGAGCCAGAGATAGTCTGCGAAGATTCAGCAGCAGTTGCCCATCTATACAACCCGATCGCACTTTGGCACGGGCGCTTGATTTTGCCATCAAACGAACAGCGCCAGATTTATGGATCGGTTTTTTTTGAAGTGATTAATGCACCCAAAAAACATCAAAATTTCATTGGCAAAATAGCATTTTTGAAGTGGAGTACAGACCGCCAAGTACAATTTTTTGTCCACGCCGTCAGTCAAGATATCAGTTTCACCAAACAAACTCAAAAAAGTCAAAAATCAGGCAACATCCATCCAGATAGATTGAACGGCTGGCGCAATGTCGGCCCTTTAGAAACTCTAGCCGGTAGCAGGCGCGAAGACAGCGTGACTGTGATGTTGCGGAGACCGGTGATTGCCATCAACCACAGCAACAGCGACCAGCAAGAACTAATTATCGATCGCGAACCAGTACAAATTATCGGACGTTTCTGTGCCTTAGTCTCAATTTTACAGCGCCCAGAACCCGACAGCGACAAATTTATTGTCCGGCATTTCAGCAAAACATCCCAACAATTTGACGGCGCTGCCGAAATCATTCGGATTCCCCAAGTACAGCCAGACAAAAATGGCATAGCGAGGTCTACCAATCACCAAATCGAACAATCGCCATTCAACCCAGACGGCTGGTATATTTACGGCGCAAGAGATGAAGATAATATTTTTGTAGTTCAAGGAATCGAACCCCGGAAAATTGCCCAATTAATCCCAGATGAAACACATTTCGGGTTACAAAAATCTCTCGCTTATTTAAAAGACCAAAACTGGTTAAATACTAGGGCGCAAAAAGGACAAGCCAAACGAGTATTGTTGGTGCCACATGATGCTACAGAAAACGATTCAATCTCCCCTTGGGAAGAAGGAGATATCGGTATAGTGATTCACTCTTTCGGCGGTATCGGCGGCAAAAAAGGCGAACCGACACCGCTGAGAATT
Source organism: Microcoleus sp. CAWBG27 (assembly GCF_020883145.1). NCBI lineage: Bacteria > Bacillati > Cyanobacteriota > Cyanophyceae > Oscillatoriales > Microcoleaceae > Microcoleus > Microcoleus sp. CAWBG27. The sequence goes on along the minus strand of NZ_JAHREU010000009.1, from coordinate 64,423 downwards.
GTCACCGGACATTTTGCTTTTGGAGTAGCAAAAGTTGTGCGCGATCGCTTTACCGGCGAACTGCGTTTTGACATAGAATACAAACAAGTTTATGCCCACAATCCAGACGGAATTGTAGCAGGTTCCAGCAAATGGCAAAGTTACATGGGAGACTTGCAGCGCGGCTGGTTGGGCGATCGCCCGGTGTGCGATATCATCTGTAAATTAGACTGCGTGTGTTGCGACTACGACTTTGACGGCATCACCTTGTCACCCTTAACCGAATTCAACCAGCAACTAGATATCATGATGGCGCGCTACCGCAGCGGAGACGGCACCGGCGCCAGTTTAGTCACGCCAGCAACTTCTTGCGTGCAAGATTCCAGTCAGGCAATTTACGCGACAATTAAAAAAATTACTGCGGAAATTGAGTCAAATCCTCAGATTCAAGACTGGCTGAAAACACATCCCACCGCCGCACAAACCGAAAGATTTAACCAGTTAGTAGCTTTAGGAGAGAGTTTAGAAAAAGTATTAATTCCCCTCGGTGTTGTCCGTCCAGATTGGCGCAAAAATGCGAGATTGGCGGGTATTGATTCGGAACTAAAAAAAAGCTTTGTTGCTGGCATCGTGAATTCGTTCAAAGCTGCTATGAGTTACCGAACAATGCTGCCGAGGCGTACCCAAGATGCGATCGCCAAAATCCTCTTAAAACAGGGGGCTTTTTTGTGGATAATTCGCACAAATCAAGTTGGTGGATTCGATCCAGACATTGAGCCGATCGCACCGACAGGACTTTGAATGATATCATATCCGATAACTATGGAATTATACCTGAGTGCCGTCCCGCACAGCAAAGCCTTATTTCTATGACAAAGGCTAATATATCCCTCAAGAAATGACTTGTTATCTCAAGGAAGAGTTATCATCTCTAGTTGGATTTAATAATGTTTTGCTTGGTTGTTTGGGAAATAGCAACAACATCAACACTGTACTAATAATACATAGTCCACCGAGTCCTTCAACAAGACTCAGTGGTAAGCGAAGCCAAATAATTGATGCAGCTACAGCCGACACAGGCTCTGCACTTGCCAACAAACTCGCTTCTGTAGGTGTAATATATCGAAGACTGTCTAGATATAGATAAAAAGCGATTAATGTGCCAAATATAATCACAAAACTAACAAACAAACCAGTAATAACAGACCAATGTTGACCTTGAATTTGCCAAGGAGAAGCGATCGGGCATAATGCAATCCCTCCTATAATCATGCCCCACCCAATGATTGCTTCAGCACCCCAACGTTGTAACAAATTTGATGGATATAATGTGTAAAATGCAAGTGCAATTGCAGAACTTAATCCCCATGCTATTGATGTAATGGAGACTGACAAGTGGTGAATAGATCCATTTGTTACGAGAAGAAATGTACCTAACAAAGCAAATCCTAAGGCTATAAACTCTTGAATACTAGGAATTCCCTTGTACTTTACTGCTAAGTAAATCATAATAAATAATGGAGCCAAATATTGCAATAATGTTGCTGTAGCAGCATTACCAGTTTGAATAGCTGCGAAATAGGTATACTGCACTCCCAACATACCAAAAATTCCAAAAATCACTAATCGAATCCGATCTTGGGGAGCATTCCACACAGCAAAAACTTGGTTGAAGTTCTTTCGGAAACCTCCAATTATTAATAACAATATTCCTGAGATAAGAAGGCGCATTGTAACCAACCAACCGGGAGTAAATCCCTCATCTTGAAAAAGCCTTTGTGCCACCGTACCAGAAAGTCCCCATAAAGTGGCTGCTATGAGCACCATAGCCAGTCCCTTATAGCGTAATAACTTAAGATTTTTTGAGTCAGATGCCAACATAGTTTTTAATCATTCCATCAAAGTCAACCTGTGCGCCGTGCACACCCTACAAAGTCAACCAAGTTAGTAGTGAGGACTTCAGTCCTTCTTTATGCGGACTCGCATTCCTCACTACGAACCTTTACCAAGGGGTGACAGCCGCAGTACCGCCCGGTGCAATAACTACTCGGAAATCAGCCAGCGGTTCCGCAGGCGGCCTAGTACCAACCGGTTTGTAAAGCAACTCGGACAACGGCGCTTCGGATCGATCGACTGCTGCGGAATTTTCCGACTTGTAACCGACAATCGCCCCATCTTTAGCCACACTTACCCGATAAACCAACTCCGCAGCAACAGCAGGCTGATTCTTCAAAACTCCGTCAATTTGCTGGGAAAGTTTACCCTTCAACAGATCGATTTCTGCCGGATCGGTAATCGCCACGACTGCCGCCCCAGGGCTTGCCAAACCTTCAGCAACAGGAGTGGGCGTGCTTTCCGGTGAAATGTTCGACTGCGGCGTGGCCAAGGGTGAAGTGTCCGACTGCGGCGAAGTGCTCGGAGTTGGTGAAGTCGATTCAACAACTTTCGGAGTTTTATCCCCAAGCAAACCGTCAGCCGCCGGCGTGGGATTGGGATTCGGCGAACCCGAACCACCGGAATTCGGCGTGCCCAGATTTTGGCCTGCTGGATTCGGCTGCGGCACTGGATCTCTCGGGCGCTGGACTTCCGGCACTGGTACCAAGAAAAACGCCATCGCAGCCATTGCCAAACTCGACACCCCCACCACCGCAGGCAAACTGCGCTTCGCCAAAGGTTCGGCAGACTTGATATAACGCTTGGAAATTGGAGTTAATTGCAGCGACAATTCCGGCAGCGTCTGGGTGTCGGCAAAAAATTGATCGATCGCCTCTACCAAATCAAATAGCTGTACCGTCGTCAAATCTACCTGTGCCGACACTTCTGGTTTTCGATCGATTTGGGTGGCGCTGCCAGCTTCGGCGGGTAGAACGGTCAAACGGTGGGAATTCCCGTCAATTCTGTGCAACTGTACCATACCCAAATTCGGGCCGTAGCGATCGGGATAATGCACTCCGCTCATAAATTCTTGAGCGTAGCTGCTAACATTCCTCACCAAGCTTTCAAAAAACTCCCGTCCTCCGCTGAGGGGCTCGCCGAGGCCTGTCACATAGCATTCAACGCTCATCAATATCGAAAGCACCGGCCGCATTTCTAGCTGGCTGGATGCCGAGCCATCGCTCAACCCTTCTAGAACCAGGGTGCAATTTGGCAGACTGTACTGACGCCTAATAGTCATTGTTATTCAATTTCTCCATCAAACAGGCTAACCCAGAAGCGCTGCATTCCGGCTGTGCCTGTACAAAATAGCAGTTTGCTCAACAAGTTCAAAGCTAATTCGTTGAGCTTGTCGTCAGAATTATAAGCTGCCACCACCGATCGCTTCGGGTTCATGCGCGATCGAAAATGAGCTCGAAAACGTTCTAAATACTCGGCAAGCTGCAAATTCTGACTGAGGGGAAGATTTTTCGATCGCAACTGCTGCGAATCTAGCAGCAACTGCCGAATTGTCGCAGTTAACTTGCGCGCCATATTACAGGCGATAGCCACCAGCGCCTTTGCCTCCACAACTGTCAGGGAGCGGCGTTGGGCATAGCGTCTCAGCGGATTAGTATTTCGCATCTGCCAAAAGGCAACGCGATTTTTGACAATTGACTCCAATTCCAGCTCCTTTGACACTGCCAGCATTTCTTCCGCACCTCCGAGATACAAGGCCTCGATCGCCAGCAACATCAAGTCAATTTGCAATCTAGTCCGGCGGGGACACCCACCCTCGTTCGGCGACAAATCTGGCAAACTGTCTAAAATCAACGGGTTTGACTCGGTAAGCGAAGTTTCTGACGGCATTAAGATCACGGCAACATCCATTTCAACACAATATACGGACAGGGGGGGTCTTGGCCCAGGTAATTTTTGAACCGGAGACTCCTCTGGGATATTTTATTTTTATCGCTCAGTTCTATATTCTGACTTCACTTTAGCACCATTGGCGGCTAGTGGCTTAAGTGTCACCATCTGGCGATCGCTCTTCAAAGAGGGGCTGGGGCATACAGCCGTTTTCTAGCGTGTCAGGTACGATCGGGAAGCAGACATAGGAGCAAAACTAATGATTGCAACTGTTTTCCCGTTTCGGACTGTGTTGGTACAAATTCTAGCCATGTTTTTGGCGATCGCGATCGAATCATGGTTCTTGCAAAAACTACTGAAACTCGGCCCCAAAACCAGCGTTGAATATGCAGCCATCCTCAATCTCTCTTGCACTTGTATCGGTTGGCTAGTCTTCTTCGGCCTTGAAAGCGTGCTTTCAAAAGATTTACGGGAACGGCTAATCGATTATATATTATTAGGAGGCGAGCGAGATTTTTACTTCATAATAACTGGCATCGCCCTCTCGATACTGCTAGTCACTTTTCTCGCAAAATGGCAAGCATTAGAACTGTTAGAAAACACCCTATACGGGAAGAAGAAAACTGCTGTTCCTACTGAATTCAAACGCTCATTCACCCTCACCCGCCGTCCTCCGAAAAGAAGTTTTAAAGTCACCACCCAATTTGGAGCAATTTTCATCTCTCACACTGTTAGTAATTGCCTGATTCTAACCGTGTTATTTTTCCAAAGCATCGATTGATTTTAGATTTCAGATTTACTCCACAGATAAATCTGGATCTTCAACTTCGATCTCAACTTTTGGGTTGGAGCCCGATCTTTCCGGGGCTTCTACCAGTTTTCTGACGGTGCGATTGAAATCAACACCTTTAATGTGGTTGCTTCTGCTGAGGCTTCGCCACCGCTTCTTTTTGAGCCGTAAAATTAGTAGCCGCCGCCCGCTCCGTCAGACTTATTTTTCCGTTGATGCTGTCTTTTTCGACAATTCCTCGCAGTTTAACATAGCTCTTTTGACCGATCGCTCCGGAGTCGCTGCAACCGACTAAATTAGGAACTGCACCCTCTAAGCTCAATCCTTGATTTTCCCACTTGCCTGCTAAAGAAGGTTTCTCCTCGGCTGTGTTTGCGCGATCGCCCTCGCTATTACCCGATCGCAAATTACCGCTCAAATAAACACCCGATTGCTCGATTGTCAAGGTCAAAGTATCAGATTTCAGACATTCCGGCAAACTTTTAGGATCGAAGCGATAACTTCCGGCAATTGCCGGAGCCGCTTTTAAACTTGTTTCGCCGTAAGCAGTGACCACTTTAAACAGTAGCGAAACGGAGCCGATCGCAATTCCGTAAAATGCCAGCGATTTAAGGCTTAAATGATTCATAATCTGGGGAATGGGGAATGGGGAATTGGGAATTGGGAATTGGGAATTGGGAATTGGGAATTGGGAAGAAGGCCCGCGCAGGGCATTGGGCATTGGGCATTGGTAGCCGCTCACAAATAACTAATAACCAATAACCAATAACCAATAACCAATAACCAACTGTCAACTGTCAACAAGTACCGAAGCCAAGTGCGATCGCACTTTCACGTAACAGCGCGCAATCAGCAGCGAAGAATGACACTGCACCGCCAATTCATCAGTATACCGTCCCAGAGTTTGGCGTTCAATTCCCCACTCCCGACTCGTACCCGCGATCGTCAAATCAGCATTAGCAGAAGCCGCCACCACCGCTTGAATAGGTTCAGCAGCCTCCACAATCGGAGTTTCAATGCGCGATCGCACTTCTACCGGCAACCGATCCATAACTCGCTGAAACTCATAACTCAGCTCATTTCCCTCTGCCCCGTCAACCGCCACCCGCAGCACAGTCAAACGACGTTCCTCGCTATTAACCAACAGTCTCAGCGCCAATTCCAACCCTAAATCATCGTGAATATTTGCCGCATAAGGCACTAACAAATTATTCAACCGTTCCCTACCTCTGTCAACAAAAATTGCTACATCCACAGTAGCGTTGCTGAGAATTTGGCCGACACGCCCTCCCAAACGGTTGCTGCTAAAAGTCGGCCTGTGCCATCCTACCAAAATCAAATCCGCGCGATCGAGTTCCGCAATTTGCGCCGTTTCCCGCGCCACATCTTTAGTAACCCGAATGATTGGGTGCACGAATTTTTTCGCATCCGGCAATTCCAAACTGTCTATCAATTCTGATAATTTCGAGCGGCGTTCCTGAATAATGCGATCGGCTTCTACGGGCGTACTTTCAAAACCATAATTTTCATTTAATTCGATCAAACTCAGAGGATGAACCGCCGCCGACTGCAAATCGCTACCCCCTGTATCCGCAGCAGGCTGCGCCAGGGCGATCGCTAATTTGAGCAAACCTTTCTGAGTAGTAGGATTAGCAACAGGTACTAAAATTCGATAAGTTGGCAGCAATTTTTCAGCAGTTTTTCCCGATTCCTCAGCACTTTGTGAATCTTCTAATTGTGAGTCATCCGGGCTAACTTCTGAGATATCTAACCGAATCAGCCTTTTCGGATAAGTCCACTCCAACAGCGGCGAAGTCATAAAAGTTGTCACCAAAGCCATGATGACTAACATCGTAAATAGCAGTGGCGAAATCACCCCCAGAGAAAGACCGATATTCAGCACAATCAGTTCAGTCAAACCGCGAGTATTCATCATCCAGCCCAGCGCCGAAGCTTCCCGGTTACTAATGCCGCAGACTCGGGCAGCAACGTAAGTCCCGAAATATTTACCAACAATTGCTACTCCCAAAACTGCCGCGCACAGCAGCCACAATTCGGGACTGTTGAGCAGGCCGATTTGAGTCCGCAAACCGCTGTAAGCAAAAAATATTGGCAGCAGAAATATCAGGACAAAATCTTCGGTTTTCTCAGCTAATTCTCTGGTAAGTCCGGCATTCTTGGGCATAGCAGCACCCAGCAAAAAAGCACCGAAAATTAAGTGAATGCCGATCCATTCAGTAATTAAAGCCGATGCTACAACTCCCATGTAAATACCGGATAGCACTAATTGAGATAACTTGCCGGTGCGGTTGTAGTGCTTGGAAAGCCGTTGCAAGAACCAGCGGACTACAGTCAGCATGAAACCGATGTAGACTATAGATTCAAAAATTGTCGGTAAAGCCCCAACCATCGAGTTAGTGCGCGTAACTGCGATCGCCACCGCCAACAAACACCAGGCCGTCACATCGTCTACCGCAGCGCAAGTCAGAGCTAGCGTCCCCAATTTGGTATTCTGCAAGTTGTGCTCTGTAATAATTCTTGCCAGCACCGGAAAGGCAGTAATTGACATCGCAGCGCCCAAAAACATCGCAAATGCTGTAAACGAAACGCTATTATTTGAAACTATCGGGTACAACAGCAGTGCTAGGAAGCTTCCCAGGGAAAACGGCACTAAAATGCTGACGTGTGATGTTAAAATTGCTACATCTAAATTGTTTTTTAGATACTTAGGATTGAGTTCTAAACCAATCAAGAACATGAAAAATATTAGCCCTACCTCAGATAACACGTTGAGGAAAGGAACGGCCTCCGCTGGAAAAAGTGCTGCTCCTAAATCTGGTGCAACCAAACCGAGGAGAGAAGGCCCGAGCATAATTCCTGCTACAATTTCTCCAATAACTTGAGGTTGTTTTATCGCTCGAAATGCTAAGCCGACAAGCCGAGAAAGTGCGATGACAATTAGAACTTCAAGCAGGACGAGAATGGGGATGGGCATGGCATTTTTAGCTTTAGGTTTTTTGCGGATCGAGAGGGCACGGTATTCAGTTGATAGTTGACAGTTGACAGTTGTAGGGGCGGTGCCGCGCCGTGCTCGCCCTCTTGACAGTTGACAGTTGACAGCTTACTCGCTTGCAAGCGAGAAGGGATGAGGGAGATCTCTAGCTGGAAGTCCGAGGATTGGAGTGAGGATTGGAGTAATGAATAGTCTTTTTTTAATTTATCCCTAGAAGTGTTGCAGCTTTAAACTAATTTTTTCTGCTCAAGCCGGCAGAATTGCCGATCGAACAAAATGGATAAAAGCTCGATCGAACGAAAGAAGGCACAAGACACGCAGCTTCTACGCCATTCTCTCACAAGCTAACAAAGGCTTTTGCAACCTCCCACCTGGATTTTGGATTTTTTAGAGTTTTTTAAGCACCGCGACGCGATCGACCTCTATCCTCCGCGTCCCCACCCCCAACCGAACCCGCCCATACAACCCTACGGATAACCCAACCCTACGGATCTAAAACAGTCAGAAAAAGTGGTGCTTCTCGTGATAGACTAGAAAAGTTGTTTAAATTCGCACATCCGGGTTTTCGGGTGTTTCGAGGGCGCAAACCCTCAGAAATACGACCGGGTGGAGGATTAACCCGAATACAGGAGTTAAAAATACAATGCCAGTAGTTAGTTTGGCTCAAATGTTAGAGTCAGGGGTTCACTTCGGACACCAAACCCGCCGGTGGAACCCGAAAATGTCTCCCTACATTTTCACAGAGCGCAACGGGGTTCACATCATCGACCTCGTGCAAACCGCTCAGCTTATGGAAGACGCCTACGAGTACATGAGAGTGGCCTCGGAAAAAGGTAAAAAGTTTTTGTTCGTCGGTACAAAGCGCCAAGCTGCCGGGATTGTAGCCCAAGAAGCTCAACGCTGCGGTGCTTACTACGTCAACCAGCGCTGGCTGGGAGGAATGCTCACCAACTGGACAACGATTAAGTCCCGCGTCGAGCGCCTCAAGGATTTGGAGCGCCGCGAGGAAATCGGCGCCCTAGATATGTTGCCGAAAAAAGAAGCTTCCGTGCTGCGCCGAGAAATGGCAAAACTCCAGAAGTATCTGGGCGGAATCAAAACTATGCGTAAGATTCCCGACGGAGTTGTCCTAGTAGACCAACGCCGCGAGTATAATGCTGTGTTGGAATGCCAAAAGCTGGGAATTCCCATCGTCTCTCTGTTGGATACCAACTGCGACCCGGATTTGGTTGACATTGCGATTCCAGCAAACGACGATGCTATTCGATCGATCAAACTGATTGTCGGCAAGTTGGCTGATGCCATCTACGAAGGTCGTCACGGTCAACAAGGCGGCGACGCTGACGAAGACTACGACTACGAAGGTGGTTACGAAGGCGCGGAATATGATGGCGAAATCGAAGAATTGGATGACCCCAATTATGTAGATCCCGACGACGCCGACGCTGACGGCGAAGAAACCGAAAGCTAATATTGCGATCGGCATCTGACACCAAGCAATTAAAAATTAAAGATTGAAAATTAAAAATTAAAAATTAAAAATCATAATTTTTAGTTGGACATTTTTAATTTTTAATTGTAAATGGCATTAGTCTCGGTCATTAGTAGATTTCTGACAAAAGCATTCCGCAGTGTGAACACCAAAATTAATTAGGGTTGTACACCTACCAAATCCGCCAGAAGGCTGACTTGCTATTTCTTAACTCTTGTCTAATCATTAACATTATGACTAATGACTAATGACTAACGACTAATGACTAATGACTAATGACTAACGACTAATAACTAATTTTGATTGGGAACTTAAAGAAGATGGCGGACATATCTGCAAAACTTGTTAAAGAACTGCGCGACAAAACCGGCGCGGGGATGATGGACTGCAAAAAAGCCCTCACCGCAAACGATGGCAATATCGAAACATCAATTGAGTGGCTGCGGAAAAAAGGTCTGGCTGGTGCCGACAAAAAAGCAGGACGGGTTGCCTCAGAAGGACTTGTAGGCAGCTACATTCACACGGGCGGCCGCGTGGGAGTGCTGGTGGAAGTTAACTGCGAAACAGATTTTGTGGCACGGCGCGAAGAATTCCAAAGTTTAGTACGCAATATTGCGATGCAAATTGCAGCTTGCCCGAATGTGGAATACGTGAAAGTTGAAGATATCCCCGCTGAAATTGTCGAACGAGAAAAGGCAATTGAAATGGGAAAAGATGACTTGGGCAACAAGCCGGACAATATCAAAGAAAAGATTGTTCAAGGGCGGATTGACAAGCGGATGAAAGAGTTGTGTTTGATGGATCAGCCTTTTATTAGAGATCAAAATATCTCGGTGGAAGAGTTGGTCAAACAAACGATCGCCCAAATTGGCGAAAATGTCCAAGTCCGCCGCTTCGTGCGTTTTGTGTTGGGCGAAGGCATCGAGAAAGTAGAAGCTAACTTTGCCGATGAAGTGGCAGCCCAAATGGGTGCTGCTCAATAATCGAAAATTTAGATTGAAAAATAAAAATTAAAAATGTGAAAAGCTATTTTTTTGCATTTTTAATTTTTAGTTTTTACACGACTACAGAAATAGGTACGTAGTTGCGCTTTAGCGCTCTTGGTACGTAGTTGCGCTTGGGCGCTCTTGGTACGTAGTTGCGCTTGGGCGCTCTTGGTACGTAGTTGCGCTTTAGCGCTCTTGGTACGTAGTTGCGCTTTAGCGCTCTTTATAATATTCCGAAAGAGGGCGTTGCTCATCGGGGTTTGAAAATGGGTAACTTGAAAATTCAGAAGATTAACTTAGTTGTTTCATTTTTTTACATTGAGTCGTTTGTACCGTAAATTAGCGCCGGAGCGCTGAAGCGCAACTACGTACCCAAGAGTCGATATTTTATGACTATCCGGGGGATGTGAGGGGAATCGAGTTTTCACATTGAGTCGTTTGTACCGTAAATTAGCGCCGGAGCGCTGAAGCGCAACTACGTACCCAAGAGTCGATATTTTACGACTATCTGGGGGATGTGAGGGGAATCGAGACTCGGCTGGAAACCGAAAGATAAAAAAGATAAAAAGGTTTGAGGCGATTGTTGAAACCAATAGCCGATTTCTAACCAGAGTTAACTCGACAATCAGACAATTTATGGCAGAAATCGGGTTGTTTTGCCGATCGTCCTATTTGAATTTTATAGGGGATATATGGTGGGATCCAGAGAGCGCATAGAGCAAGATTTGGCAGGACTCGAAGAGGCTTTAGCAGCCTTGAATCTAGAGTTTCGCAGTACCTACGATGGTTATTTAACTGCCTTGGGACAAGCGGTGCGACAGCAGTTGATTTTGGCTTGCTATCACCTTTGCACTCAAGCGGTTCCGGAGTCGTTTCTCAAGTTGTCCTTCGACGGGCGGCAAAAAATGCAGCAGTCTGTAAGGCGTTTGGCTGCGGCGTCTCAAGAAAAATTGCGATCGCTCACGACTGAATCAGAAGCAGAGGAAGAGGAAGAGGAAGAGGAAGAGGAAGAAATAGATGAAGAAATAGATGAAGAAATAGATGAAGAAATAGATGAAGACGAGTTTGGCGAGGAAGAAATCGAGGAAAACGAATTCGTCGAGGAAGAAATAGAGGAAAACAAGGAATTTTCCGCTATTAACTATCAATTTCCAGCAACAAACAATCAATTACCAATTGCCAATTCCCCGCAAAGTTTGGCGCGCTGGCAAAATAGTATTGAAAAGTCGATCGCCCAGACTCTCAAGCTGCTGTCTCGCGACACCAACCGCTTGCTGCAACAGTCGGAAATCTTGCCCAGTCAATTACCAGAACAGGTTCTAGAAGCTGCTTCTGCTGCTGAATTGTCCGCCGACAGCGTGGCGGGGCCGCCTAACCTATTAAGCTTAATCATTGAAACAGATAGTTCACCAGCACCGCCAAACTTGGGAAAAAGACCCGGTAGTAATGCTTTGCACATTACAGCAATTAAACTGCGGTTGTCGGAAATAGAGTTTGCCGATCCGGGAACATCGGCTTGGCGCCAGCAAATTCGCAACCTCTCTGCAAAGTTGAATTCCCTCGGCCGCGATTACCAGAAAAAGCAGCGGGAAATGGCGGTAGTAGAGGCTGAGTCAGCTTGGCGGTCGAGTTGGTTTGAAGATTAGTCAGTTAATAGTTGACAGTTGTCAGTTGACAGTTGTCAGTTGTTAGTTGACAGTTGACAGTTGTCAGTTGACAGTTGACAGTTGACAGTTGTCAGTTGTCAGTTGACAGTTGTCAGTTGTCTGGATTTTTTGAGCTATGATTAATAACTAATGACTGATGACTGCTGACTAATGACAGTTTAAAGTTGACTTTGACAGTTGACTGTTAACCGTTAACTACTGACTAATGACAACTGACAACTGACAACTGACTAATGACTAATGACTAATAACTAATGACTGATGACTAATAACCAACCAGAATGGCAGCGATTGCAAAAAGCTCTTTCCGTAGAAGCCGATCGCGGATTTAACGACATCCAAGGCAGTCAATACCGCTTCAGCGAGTTTCTCGGCCTGAGTTTGAGACAGTTGGCTGGCGCTGTCACTGGTTCTTCGCGCGATCGCGCCAGAGAACTTGCTGTGGAATTTGACATCTACCCTCAGAAAGATCTCGAAGGGCGCCAGCATTCGATCGCCATTACAGTCAGTTTCCTCAGACAAATGGAGCAAGTTTGGGAAGAACAAACGACACAAGTCCGACTAGAAAATGCTTCCGATTCAAGCACCCCAGCGGTGAACGTTCCCCGAACCGCACCTCTGAATACAACACCTCCACCGCCTAGCTTGACTTTAGATCAACCGTTAGCGCGCGTGACAGGCATCGGCCCCGCCAACGGCAACCGTTTGCTAAAACTCGGTTTAGACACCGTATACGACTTGCTTTATTATTATCCCCGCAACCACATCGACTATGCAAAGCAAGTACGAATTCGCGAGTTAGTAGCGGGGGAAACAGTCACTTTAATCGCTGAAGTCAAGCGCTGCAATTGCTTTTCTAGCCCGAAGAATAAGAAATTAACGATATTAGAAGTAATTTTAAAAGACAGTACCGGAGAAATTAAAATCAGTCGCTTTTTTGCCGGGCATCGCTATAGCAATCGCGGCTGGCAAGAATTCAAAAAGCGCGAGTATTGTACTGGTGCGGTGCTGGCTGCTTCGGGGTTGGTGAAGCAGGGTAAATACGGCATTACTTTAGAAAATCCTGAGTTGGAAGTATTAGATGATTCCGGCGGTGCGATCGAATCTATGAAAGTCGGCCGCCTGATTCCTGTTTATCCGCTGACGGAAGGGGTCGATGCAGGTTCGGTGAGGCGATCGATCTTAGCAGCAATTCCGGCCGCGAAACTGTTGCCAGAATCGCTACCGGAGGATTTGCGCGAGCGTTACGGCTTAATGGGTTTAGCCGATGCGGTGGCAAATATTCACTTTCCGCTCGATCGCGATTGCTTGTCCGCCGCCCGCCGCCGCTTAGTTTTCGACGAATTTTTCTACCTGCAACTAGGACTCTTAAAGCGCCGTCAAACCCAAAGAAAAGCTCAAGCTAGCGCAGTCATCCTTCCTAGCGGGAAATTGATCGAACATTTCTATGAAATCTTGCCTTTTGCGATGACGAATGCTCAGAAAAGAGTAATTAACGACATCCTCAACGATTTAGCTTCGCCGCAACCGATGAACAGGTTAGTGCAAGGCGATGTCGGCGCGGGCAAAACAGTCGTCGCCGTAGTCGCAATGCTAGCAGCAATTCAATCCGGCTATCAAGCCGCTTTAATGGCGCCGACAGAAGTTTTAGCAGAACAGCATTACCGCAAATTGGTAGGTTGGTTTAATTTGATGCACTTGTCTGTCGAACTGTTAACTGGTTCGACAAAAGTAGCTAAGCGCCGAGAAATTCACAGCCAGTTAGAAACCGGAGAATTGCCAGTTTTAGTGGGAACTCACGCGCTGATTCAAGATACGGTGAATTTCCATAAATTGGGTTTGGCTGTAATTGACGAACAGCACAGATTCGGCGTGCAGCAGCGCGCTAAATTGCAGCAAAAAGGCGAATCTCCCCACGTTTTGACAATGACAGCAACTCCGATTCCCCGGACGCTGGCGCTGACGCTGCACGGCGATTTAGACGTGAGTCAAATTGATGAACTTCCCCCCGGCCGGCAGGCCATTCAAACGACTGTTCTGTCTGCGAAAGAACGCCTCCAGGCTTACGATTTGATTCGTCGGGAGGTGGCGAGCGGGCGTCAGGTTTATGTGGTTCTGCCTCTGGTGGAGGAGTCGGAAAAGCTGGATGTGCGATCGGCAATTGAGGAAAAAGAGAAACTCGAAAAAAGTATATTTCCTGAGTTTAAGGTGGGTTTGCTCCACGGTAGGATGAGCAGTGCTGACAAAGATGACGCAATTACTAAGTTTCGGGATAAGGAAACTGATATTTTAGTATCTACAACTGTCGTGGAAGTGGGAGTAGACGTACCAAATGCAACGGTAATGCTGATTGAAAATTGCGAGCGTTTTGGACTCTCGCAGTTGCACCAGTTGCGGGGTCGAGTCGGCCGGGGCAGCAGCCGTTCTTATTGTTTGTTAATGCCCGGTTCTAAGGCTGCGGAAGCTATGCAGAGAATGAAGGTTTTAGAACAATCTCAAGATGGCTTTTTTATTGCGGAAATGGATATGAGATTGCGCGGGCCCGGTCAGGTTTTGGGAACTCGGCAGTCGGGTTTGCCGGATTTTGCTTTGGCGAGTTTGGTGGAGGATCAGGAGGTTTTGGAGTTGGCGAGGGCGGCCGCTCAAATGGTAATTGAGAATGATGAAAGTTTGAATCAGTGGCCGGTGGTTCGGGATGAATTGGATCGCAGATATCGGCGGATGATGAGCGGGTCGATTTTGACTTAGATAGTTTCGGACGCAGCTTAATTAAATATCAGGTGCCGATTTGCGATAAAGCTTGCTCTATAAGCATTATTCCTTCTTCCTTTCACTGACAACAAAGTATTTTCTTAAAAAAAAACTGGTTTCTGGGCTTCATGTCTAAGTCCTATTTGTTCAATGAGTGCCTCAACCCAACCTATTTTGTGAGAGAATTTTTGCCTCCGTCTGGGTTATTTTTATGATTGTAAGGATTCCCGCACCGATCGAACTAAAAATCCTTCGCAGGAATGACGGGGAAGTGTCAAAATTAAGGTAGTGCTGCCAGAAACAGGAAAAAGCAAATCCAACCTGTACTCGCCGGCCCCAGGCAACATTGATTCCTCGCTTGTCACGCTTGCAGGTGGGTGGCCGACGGGTGGCCGACGGTTCCTCGCATTTAATCTCAACAGTAATTGTCAGTAACTCAGGGCTTTAGCTACTGAGCTTGTAAGAGAATCTCTCGCAAGCTGTACTGACCAGACCGCTCGAAAGAGCAGCCGTTATTTGGGTCACGACACCGGAGAATGCGAAGCTAGTTTTCCGCTCTGTCGCTTTCAATTAAACAGTTCTAAAGTCACTGGAACAGTGTTGCAAGCCTAACAAGCCCAGATAACCAGGTCGAAGCTAACATTACCCCGCAAGGGAGGCTCATAAAGGAGCAAACATTATACGATCGCGGATTGCGAGGTTTGAGGTGGTAATTGTCCCATCGAAAGTACATCACAAAAGTACACCGAATTAAGCAATCCTCGTGTAATGGAAAGATTCACTCTTGATTGAAATCCCCGAGCCGTTTCCCACGAGCGGGCTAAAGCCACGCTCGTTTCCCACTTCCCGAATTTTTTTATGAAAGATCTCACTCGTTATCGAAATATCGGCATCTTCGCCCACGTAGATGCTGGCAAGACCACCACAACTGAAAGAATCCTGAAACTGACGGGTAAAATCCACAAAATCGGTGAAGTACACGAAGGCGCGGCGACGACTGACTTCATGGAACAGGAGCAAGAGCGCGGGATTACGATTCAATCCGCTGCTACTACCTGCTTCTGGAACGAGCATCAGCTCAACATCATCGATACTCCCGGACACGTCGATTTTACGATCGAGGTTTACCGCTCTCTGAAGGTTCTCGATGGCGGTATCGGTGTGTTCTGCGGTTCCGGTGGAGTTGAACCGCAATCGGAAACTAACTGGCGCTACGCTAACGATTCTAAAGTTGCTCGTATCGTCTATATCAATAAGCTCGATCGCACGGGCGCAGATTTTTACCGAGTTGTCAACCAAGTCGATAAAGTTCTCGCAGCTAAACCAATGGTAATGGTTTTGCCGATCGGCATTGAAGACAAATTTTGCGGCATGGTCGATTTGCTCACCCGCAAAGCATGGATCTGGGATGATTCGGGCGATCCGATGGGCTACACAATTCAGGATGTTCCGGCCGATATGGTCGATGATGTCGAGAAATACCGCGAACAGTTGATTGAACTCGCTGTCGAGCAGGATGATAACCTGATGGAACAGTACCTCGAAGGCAACGAGCCGAGTATCGAAGATTTGAAACGGTGCATCCGCAAAGGCACCCGCGACATGGCATTTTTCCCCACCTACTGCGGCTCGTCGTTTAAGAATAAGGGCGTCCAGTTGGTACTCGATGCAGTCGTTGACTACCTCCCGAACCCGATGGAAGTTACGCCTCAGCCTGAGGTGGATCTCGAAGGCGAGGAAACAGGCAATTTCGCGATCGTCGATCCAGAAAGACCCCTGCGCGCCCTAGCATTTAAGATTATGGACGATCGCTTCGGAGCTTTAACCTTCACGCGCTTGTACTCCGGTAGGATATCGAAAGGCGACACCGTACTCAACACCGCCACAGGTAAAACCGAGCGCATCAGCCGTTTGGTAGAAATGCACGCCAACTCCCGCGAAGAAATTGACTCAGCTCAAGCAGGCGATATTATTGCGATCGTAGGTATGAAAAACGTCCGCACCGGACACACCATCTGCGACCCCAAAAATCCCGCAACCCTGGAGCCAATGGTGTTCCCAGAACCAGTCATCTCCATTTCGGTCAAACCGAAACTCAAAGGAGGCGAAGAAAAAATGGGCGCCGCGCTGACCAAGATGGTACAAGAAGACCCATCTTTCCACATGGTCACAGACGAAGAAAGCGGCGAAACCATCCTCAAGGGCATGGGCGAACTGCACCTCGACATCAAAGTGGACATTCTGCGACGCACCCACGGCGTCGAAGTAGAAGTTGGCGAACCGCAAGTAGCTTACCGCGAGTCCATCACCAAGCGCCTCGAAGACAACTACGTCCACAAGAAACAATCTGGTGGTTCAGGTCAATTTGCGAAAATTGGCTATATCGTCGAGCCTGGTGAAGTCGGAAGTGGCTTCGTGTTCGAGTCAAAAGTAACTGGTGGTAGCGTACCGAGAGAGTATTGGCCAGCCGTGCAAAAAGGCTTCCAAAGCTGCATCGATGTGGGCGTCTTGGCTGGATTCCCCTGCTTGGACTTGAAATTCACCCTGGTTGATGGAGGTTTCCACCCGGTTGACTCTTCAGCAATGGCTTTTGAAATTGCAGCCAAAGCCGCCTACCGCCAATCTGTACCCAAGGCTGGGCCTCAGTTGCTGGAACCGATCATGAATGTCGATGTCTTCACCCCAGACGATCACATGGGCGATGTCATCGGCGACCTCAACCGCCGCCGGGGGATGATGAAATCTCAGGAAACCGGACAAACAGGCGCGCGGATCAAGGCAGATGTGCCGTTGAGCGAAATGTTTGGCTACATTGGCGATTTGCGTACCATGACTTCTGGGCGCGGCCAGTTTTCCATGTCTTTCTCGCACTATGCTCCTTGTCCGAGCAATATCGCTGAGGAAGTGATCAAGGATGCGAAAGAGCGTCAAGCTGCTAAGTAGTGTTTTGAGTGTAAGTGCGATCGAATAGTGCGATCGTACTTTACGAACAAGTATCCAGAAACCGGGTTTTTTCACGAACATCCTTCGCCACAGCGACGAGATGAGGTAAAAAACCCGGTTTCTTTGATATTGGTGCGTCCAGGACTCTTACAAAAATCTGCTTGTAGTGCGGACTTCAGTCCGCAGCAGAAAGCGGACTGAAGTCCGCACTACGAACCTTATTATATCGTTTCTGGCTGTAGTGGAATGATTAAAACCACAGAGGGCGCAGAGGAGACAGAGTCCGAGAAGAAAGAGATTAATCATTTCGAGGAAGAGCGGATTTGATATTAATCGGCGGTATCGTAAGGGCGATCGCAGATTTATCAAATAAGTCAAGTATCATATTTGCTAACATAAAATTAATAATTTAAAACCGAGGCAGGTAGCCATGACAGCCACCCTGGTTCAAACTCCAACAACCGGAATTCTGCTAAAAAACATTAGCTGGAAAACCTACGAATCCCTGGTAAACGAGCTAGCGGAACAGCCGGGAATTCGTTTGAATTACGATCGAGGTAAATTAGAAATCATGACTCCCTCAGCACCCCATGAAAAATCAGGAGAACTATTAGGAAATTTTGTAGAAGTTATAACTGATGAATTAAATCTTGACATTTGCAGCTTAGGTTCACTAACCTGCAAGCGCCAAGATTTGGCACGGGGGTTGGAACCCGATAAATGTTACTACATTCAGAATGAAGATGTTGTCTGGAATAAAGAACAAATCGATCTCAACGAAGATCCACCACCAGATTTAGCTATTGAAATTGACATTACCAGCAGTTCGATCGATCGTCTCGAACTTTACGCAAGTTTGGGCGTACCTGAAGTTTGGCGCTACGATGGCAATCGTTTAATCATCTATCAGTTAGAAGGCAATGAATACGCAGAGTGCGAGGTTTCTCCCACTTTTCCTTTTCTGTTAAAGTCTGAAATGCTGCGGTTTTTGGAATTGAAACAGACTACAAAAGAAAAGGCTTTACTGCGGTTGTTCCGGGAGTGGGTGAGGACTCAAATTTAGTTAAGAGAGTGAAAAAGTGCGTAGGCCGGGGCGCAGCCATCGCCCGTCAATCAATATAACGTTTGCTAAGATACAATCAATAATCTACAACCAGGCAGGTAGCCATGACAGCCACCCTAATCCAGAATCAAAGTAGCGGAATTCTGCTAAAAAATATTAGCTGGAAAACCTACGAATCCCTGCTGAATGAGTTAGGGGAGCACGGAGGAATTCGCCTGACTTACGATCGAGGAACATTAGAAATTATGACTCCTTTAGCACCCCATGAAGGTAGTAAGAAAATTTTAGGCCGTTTTGTGGAAAGTGTGAGTGAAGAATTAAACATCGAAATTCGGAGTTTGGGTTCTCTAACTTGCAGGCGCGAGGATTTGGCTCGCGGTTTGGAACCGGATCAGTGCTACTATATCCAAAATGAGAATGTGGTTTGGGACAAAGAACAAATCGATCTCAATCAAGATCCGCCACCAGATTTAGTTGTGGAAATTGACGTGACTAGCAGTTCGATCGATCGCCTTTCTTTATACGCAAGTTTGGGCGTACCGGAAGTTTGGCGCTACGACGGAAATCGTTTAATAATTTATCAGTTGGAAGCACAGGAATATGCAGAAAGAGATGTTTCTCCGACTTTTCCTTTTTTGTCGCAAGTTGAGATGCTGCGCTTTTTGGAATTGAGGAGGACTACCAAGGAAAATGCTTTACTGCGGTTGTTCCGGGAGTGGGTGAGGAGTCAAATTCAGTCAGGAGAGTGAACGGGCGAGTCAGGATCGGGATGGCTGCGTTTGACGCTGTTTTTAGCAACCGCAGATGAACGCTGACTGACGCGGATGGATGACTCGGACGATCGCCTGAAATTTACCTTAATTTCGCCCTTGCATATCTTAAACCGTATCCTAATGTTCTCCTACATCTCAATTTTGATAGAGATGCAACGTACCGATCGCCTGGCCGGAAAACTGCGATAATTAAATATTGACCCGGATACAATTTAGCAACTTTATTTCATGAAATAGCGAGGTTGACATGACTCAAATAAATCCCGATCGCACTACTGGTACAATTGCGATCGACGTTTGCGCTCAATCAAACGGGCAGTATCTGTGTCAGATATCATCATCTCTGAGCGATCGCCCCGATGATACCATGAATTTTTACGGACAAACGAAAGAACACGCGATCGCGATCGGCTTAGAAAATTTAGCCTCTCGCTACCGCCAGCAAGCCGAAGATTCTCAAAATCTAGACTGGGATGCGGTGGAAATTTCAGATTCTGGAGAGCCAATTGAAAAGCGTTATCACGTAATTTTGCACTACGAACGAATTGCTGAGGATGAATCTAAGTTTGAGGCAATGCACAATACAATGATGGGAAATACAGTAGTTGAAAATGCCAAAATTTCAATAATTGCGATCGAACCCGATATTGAAATCGAGCCGTTAGAGCGATCGGGATATTGAGGGATAAAATTTTACACAATCTGCGGGTCACAATCAAGTTTTGTCGTCAAAAAAAGTGGTTTCCGATCTGCGTCCTGGAATAAAATAAACAGGACTATTGATTTTGATTAATTTGGCTCTTTACCCAATTCCGAAATGCTTTAACTAATTCCAAATAATCCATTGTTTCCGCCTGTTCCAGAAAACTGACAATTTCTAAAATAGCCACACTCGGAAATGCCAAACTGATCTCGCACTCCACATACCCTCGATCTTCTAATCTGTTAATTCTGAGCCGCGAACCATTGTAAATCCAGACTTCCGGCACTCCCAGGGCGGCATAAACCTGCAACGTACTGTCGGATCTGCTGGTAATATCAATTTCCACCACTAAATCTGGCGGCGGATCTTGACTCATATCGAGTCGTTTTTTGCCTTTAATTGCACTAGCATTCTGGATGTAAAAACAATCATCTGGTTCGGCACCAATAAGTTCGGGACGTTTGAATGTAGTAGAACCAAGAGGTTCAATTCTCACATCTAATTCTTCTGCTAATGTTTCAACAAATCGACCCATTACTCTTTTGTAAACTTCGTGTTCTGCTGAAGGCACCATAATTTTTAAATTGCCACGATTGTATGTCAGTCTAATTGGCCGATCGCCGATTTCGGCAAGCAACGTCTCGTAAGTTTGCCAACTGATATTTGATAACTCGACTATTTGTTCGGGCGGACTGAGAGTTTTAGCAATCATGGGGCTACTTTGGTGAAGAGTTCGCAGGCACTTTTAAAGTACATCATATCATCTAAAACATAGGTTCGTAGTGAGGACTTTAGTCCTCTCTCGTCGGATGCGGACTGAAGTCCTCACTACGAACCAAATTGCTAGTTATTGACTTGCAAAATCGGCGCGGAACTTCTGGACAACTCGATTTAATTCCACGGAATGAGAAGCCTTAAATAAAATACGATCGCCCTTTTCGACAAATCCCAACAACCGCTTTGCTAAAACTTCTCGCCCATCGGGCGCCGTAATGTCTCCTATCTCCACAAAAGGCACGCCCGCCGCACCCGCCGCCATCGCCGCCGCTTCCTCAAAATCCGCAAACACAAACAAAGCATCGAGGTTTAAATCCCGCGCCGCCTTTCCCACTTGTCGGTGAAATTCGATCGCCCTTTCGCCCAATTCCTTCATCGTGCCCAACACCGCAATCCGGCGCTTTCCCGGAGTATCCGCTAACAATCTCAGCGCCGCCAGCATCGACTCCAAGCCAGCATTGTAAGTCTCATCCAGAATCACAACATCCTGCGGCAAATCGTAGCGGCGCGCCCGTCCATCCGGTAACTGCACGGACAAACCTTGCTGTAAAACTTCCCACTTAATCCGTAAAACTTTTGCTACCGCCAAAGCCGCCAAATAATTTACAGCATTGTGCCTTCCAGCCAAGGGCAGTGGCAATTCCACACCTTCTACAAGCATTGCATCATTATTCAGCAATTCCCCGCACAAATCGCCGCCTTCTAATCCGTAACTTAAAGTTTTTCCCTGCCAAACTTGCGCCGCAGTTGCCATTAATCTGTCAGAATCGTGATTGAGAATAGCAATACTTTCAGCAGGCATTTCCGCTAACAGTTCGCACTTAGCTTGGGCGATCGCATCTTCCGAACCCAAGCGCCCGATATGCGCCGTTCCTACATTAGTAATTACCGCAATATTCGGACGCGCAATTTGCGACAGCAGCGCAATTTCTCCTAGCCCGCGCATTCCCATTTCAATTACAGCATAATTGTGGGTCGGCGAAAGCTCTAACAGAGTTTTCGGGACTCCTATTTCATTGTTGTAGTTATATTGAGTTTTAAGAACATTTCCCTGCGTTGACAAAACCGCTGCAATTAATTCTTTGGCAGTAGTTTTACCTACTGAACCAGTAACACCAATTATCGGTATACTGAATCGATCGCGCCACCAACGGGCGATCGCCTGGTAAGCTTTTAAAGTATCGTCAACGCGCAACAGCGGAAAATTGGGAACTTCTGCTTGGTAAGTGCGATCGACTACCGCAGCAATCGCTCCCAAATCTCGGGCTTTTGTAACAAACTGATGCCCGTCAAAATTTTCTCCCCGCAGCGCCAAAAATACCTCGCCCCCCTCAATGGTGCGCGTATCTGTAGCAATACCTGTCCCTACAACTGTCAGAACGTCCTCAGACACAGCAGGCAAAGGTACAGTTAAAATTTCAGCAAGTTGGGCGATACTTACGCGACAGACCATATTACCAGCACTCACATTTCAAATCATTATTTTCACAGCTAATCCTACCTCGCCCCACCTCACATTTAACTGACACCAGTTCAAAAAAGAATGCAACTGCTTGGCCCGCAATCTAAACTCTGGGAGTCCTCAGTCATTCCCATCGCAAATCGCCAATCGCCAATCGCAAATGGTATAACAGGGGGCTGCCGACTAGGATTGACCTTGACACTCTTCAACAGTTGACAGTTGACAGTTGACAGTTGACCATGGGAGAGCGACCTCTACTTAAAAGTCCGAGGATTGGAGTAATGAATCGTATGATTTTAATTTCTCCCGGGTTTCCGGATTTCAACCAATTCTTTCGGGTAAGAATAAATCCTCTGCCCATCATAAATTATCTAGAACACACCCACAATCTTTACCAATAATTTACAAAGTTTGTGGTGATTTTAGGCCTTGCTAATTGCAAACAATTCATGTCATGCTGGTGTTGACAAATAGTTTAACTAAGTAAAAAAGATCGATCGGCTTCATCTACTGACCGCTTCTACCCGCAAGTCTCGGGAGGCCAGAAGCTCGGTTGACTCAATTTAGGTGCTTCATCTGCCAATTCATATCTGCCAATGGCGCTTAAAGCTCCTGCCCAATACTTGGAGGGTTAATCCACAGTGAACGACTATAACAGACAGAGCCAGGAAGAAGAACAGCTACTTTACAACCACTGGCTGGAGTTGGTAAAAGTAGAGCAGCCGATCGAACTAATCGACCGTTTTCGCACTTTGTTTATCTACGGTAACGGATATCGCGATCGCGCCATCGCTGAAGCACTCGAAAAAATAGCAGCCTCACCCTACGCCGAACAAGAATTCAAATACATCCTCAACCGTTGCTGCCACATCCTGATCAACCGCTGGCAAACATACCCCGGCAAGCAAGCAGCTATCCCGGAATTGATCGCTCTGTTTGAAGAAGCCCCCAAAATATTATCTCGATATAGTCGATCGCGCCCTACTCACTCCATCCCCCAATTAGTCAATCAATTTACCGAAAGCGAACAATACCTCACACTCAAACGCTTAGCCCAAGTCATCACCCACAGCAATGAAGACAGCAACGGCAAAACTCCCGCCACCCTAGCCCTCGGAACCTTAATTCCCCGATACCCTTACCTCTACAAACACTGCCTCCTCAGCGACGACAGCACCTACGAACAGCAAAAAATTATTCAAAAAATCCAAGCTCAAAAGCAGCAGCAATTTGAAATCGACCTCTCACAATACGTGGCTCACCAAGTGAGAAAAGCTCAAGCCGCCCGCCGGCATACCTCAATCTCCTTCGGCAGAAGTATACAGACTATAAAAAACCCGACGCTGTTGAGCGACCCAGAGCTGTTCTTTGCCCTCAAGCAATTTGTCGGAAAAGTAGAAGGAGCCGATACCTACCGACAGCTAGCCGGCCGCTTCATGGCGAACACCAGCACAACTGTGTCCTACAAATCCTTTAAAGACGACTTATACGAATACCTAATTTCTTCCGTCACCGACGATGGCTACGGCAAACGTCAATTTAACGAAAAACTGTATAAGCAACTACAAAATACCTTTCCCCACAACGATGCTCAGAAGTTCAACGAATTTTTAACGATCAGAACTTGCAGCCAGTTATTGAACTTTTTAGTAGTAGAGAGTCCTGCGCGGCCCAACCACTTTGTCTTCATCGACCTGATCTCAAACCTCGGGCCCACCCAAACCACAGGTTTGCTGCTGAAAATCGTGCTAATTTGTGGCAAAGTCAAGCCCTATCTAGAAAAGCGGTTGGCAATTTTGTTCGGTCACTACGAATTTTCTACCCGAGAAGGCGTGGTGTGGTTAGTCAAAGCCTTGGAAAACCTGAATCTCGCTTTGAGTACCAATTTTGGGAATCTAGACGTATCTTTCCTGCGGTAGCCGGCCAGTCCCACAACTTTCTCGGGTTCGAGTTTGGCAAAACATCACAGCTCAAAATCCGGTTTCTGAATACCATAAAAGTTTGACATGGAATTATCAGAAATTTGGGTTTAAAACCCCGTCCTTCGCTCGACGGCTTTCTGCTATAGTATTCGCAGGTTGCTGACCGTGAGAACGTGAGGAAACAGGTTGAACGTCCTACTCCGGGATCTCAAAATCTTTAACCGTCAATGGTAAAAACCAAATCCACACGGTAAGAGCAAATAAAAATCAACTAGCGTGGGACACACGCGAATTTACGCTTGGGGAGTAGTCCGTAAGAGTGCTTGCTGTAAAAGGTGTAGTTGGACGCTTACATGAAACTGTAAGACCAAAACTGACATTGTTGGTAGAGGCACGATTGGGCCCAAGAATCCTCGTACCTGATAGTCGAGGAGTGTTAAAACGACTTAATTAAGTGCCGAAAGCTACTCAAAAGACGGCATTCTGTGCTAAAATCCCAAGTGTATCAGATTCGGTTGCAGGCTTTGTTCATTGCTACAGAATTGTTTAAAAACTTGCCCTTCTGTATCGGCAGGGGACTCTCCGAAACTGAAATCTTTGCACTGTCTAATTTTTGGAGTTATTCCTCATGTCGATATACGTCGGTAACTTATCCTACCAAGTTACCCAAGAAGACATCACCACCGTCTTCGCCGAATACGGAACCGTTAAGCGAGTACATCTACCTACCGACAGAGAAACCAGTCGCCCGCGCGGCTTTGGTTTTGTAGAAATGTCAACAGATGCCGAAGAAGATGCAGCGATTGCTGCTCTCGACGGAGCAGAGTGGATGGGTCGCGATCTCAAAGTTAACAAAGCTAAGCCCCGTGAAGATGAAGGCGGCCGGGGCGGCGGCAACCGGGGCGGCGGCGGCCCAGGCAAATTTGGTCGCGGCGGTGGCGGCGGCGGCGGCGGACGTTATTAATTTCCTAATTAATTTCCGACGATCGAGATTTGAGATGGGAGATCTGAAATTGGGGATCGAGGCCACCTAGCTTTGAACCACCGTCCGAATAATTTCCGGCCCGGTTGCTCCCAACCTTTACTCTTCCAGTCTCGCGATCGACCGCATTAAATATGCCAAAAAGCCAAGGTTAGTCCCTTGGCTTTTTGGTACGAGGCTATTCAAGATGAGTTAAAAACTCGGTGGGTCAAGACTTTCAGGTGCCTCTAGTTTTCTAATCATCAGGTTCGATGCTGCTGCTCAATCCGTGATTGTTGAGCGTTTCAGCATAAAACTCAGCGTGTTCGAGAGCGCAAACAATCACCAGTCCCAGCCCGTTGGTGTGGGCTTCCATCATCACATTCACAGCCTGTGGCTGAGTCAGACTGGGTACAGTCGCCATCAAAGTCTGCACCACGTATTCCATTGGATTGAAATCGTCATTGTGCAGCAGCACGCGGTAGCGCGGCGCAAGCTTGCGGACTGTAGAAGGCTTTTGAATAATTTCGACAGACACTAATCTATACCTCCTTACTTGTAGGATGGTGAACTACCCCACCCTACTTCCTTCGAGCTGCGCTCTGGGGTCGTTGAGGGTAGGGCTTCCAGCTTCGACGGGGAGAACCTTAGAGACGGATGACTTACGCCTTCCACCCTTGGGACTTACCTTCCCTCCACTGGCAGTAGCGCTGGTTCCCAACGCTAAAATGCGGAGTCCTTCATTTCGGATATTGATCGCCGCATTCACATCTCGGTCATGCTTTGTTCCGCAGCTTTGACACTGCCATGAGCGAACATCTAAAGGCAAGCTACCAACTCGATTGAGACAGACCCAGCAGGTCTTAGAAGATGGGAAAAAACGGTCTACTTCAATATAGACCTTTCCATCAAACCCTGCTTTATATTTCAACATTCTGGTGAATTCTGCCCAACTAGCATCACTGATTGCTTTAGCTAGGTTGTGATTTTTCACCATGTTTTTCACCGCTAAGTTTTCCGTCACGATGACTTGGTTTTTGTTCACCAGTTTACGGGAGAGCTTATGCAGGAAGTCTTTTCGGGTATTAGCAATCCGCTCGTGGACTCTCGCCACAATGCGTTTCGCCTTCAGTCGAGTATTTGAGCCTTTGACTTTACGTGATAGCTTTTGTTGCTTGCGCTTCAAGTTTTTCGAGCGCGCCTTTAAGCTCCGTGGGTTGTCAAACTTGGAGCCGTCGGAGGTGATGGCAAAGTGAGTCAATCCTAAATCAATCCCTACCGCTTTGCCCTCACTTGAAGATTCAGCTTCGGGTTTACCATCATCAAATAACAAGGAAGCAAAATACTTACCTGATGATGTTTGAGAGATAGTAACAGTCTTTAACTCACCCTCAAAAGTGCGGTGGATTTTAGCGGCCACCACCCCGATTTTAGGTAGTTTTAAGCCAGCATCCAGTATTTCGGTATGTTGAGGATATTGGATCGACTGTTTCCCGTGCTTCGATTTGAAGTTTGGGAAAGCGGCCCGACCTTCAAAGAAATTGATAAAAGCCCGTGAAAGATTGAGTGACACCGATTGCAGCACTTGACTGTAAGGTTCCTTCAACCATTCAAATTCTTTTTTCAATTCTGGTAAACGGTCATTCATCCCTTGCCGAGATAATCCTTTCCCAGTTTCTTTGTAGAGTCGATTGGTTTGGGCCAGCGAATTATTCCAGAACCAACGGGCACAGCCGAAAGCCTTTGCTAGCGCTTCCTTTTGTGTGTTGTCTGGATAAATTCGTACTTTGGCCGCTTTTTTCATATTTCTAATTTAACATAAATCCAAGAAAGTGGTAAATGTGCTTTTGACAGTACGCCGTGATTGTTTGTGGATTCTGCTTCGCTGCATCCAAGAGCCTCTCATCCCCCACCTGCTACATTACCGTGCATCGCTTCGCTGTTCCTTGATTACTCTGTGTTCGCTCATTTTGATCGAGTGTCTGGATTTATCTACGAACGAATAGGCATTACAGGCACAAAAAAAATATTGACATAACTTCAAATATGTGCATAAATTTTGAGAAAGCTACTGTGGATAAATTTCACACAAATGACACTACATATGGTGTTATTTAGCGTCAGATTAATTCATAAAGCACTAGAGAAAATGAGCGAACGGACAGTCATTACGCGATGTGGGGGAGTTCCCGGCGAATTGTTAAAATCTCCAAATTCAGACAAGGCAGCCGCCTAGCCGATCGCGAGCTGTCAACGATACCAAACCCAGAGGAAGTATCTTCAGCCCGCAACCGCCACCTGTCTGGGGTCATAATATATAGAGGCAAGATCGGTTAAAAATAAAAAACTACTAGCTGTTAAATCCCCAGAACGGACTCAACGTTATATGAAACGCAAACCTAACTCCTACAACGACAGAGACAGATTCGGCGACCCATTCCGGGGAGACGAAGACTCCGGGCCATTTGGCGGATCGTCGCGACGACAACCTCAGTCTGGTAAACCCTCTTTCCTCAATTCCGCCACCCTAGGGATTTTAACAGCGGTTTTTATTCTGGGAATTGGGATCGGCATTGCCTTCAGTTCCACGGCTACAATTAGCCCACAAAACGTAGCATCCCGGGAATTTATCGATCGCAGCGCCCCGAACCCCGAACTTTGCGTGCAGTTTGGAGCCAGCGCGATGGTGACAGATATGCGCCTCTTCGTCACCCTCAACCCCTTCAACGTCTACATATCCCAGCCGAGTATGCGTCCCGGATGCGTCCTGCGAACCAATAACTGGGCAATTCTCGAACAAAGAAAACTGATCAACCAAGAGCAAGTGCGCGAGTGTAAAAATCGCATGAACACCTTTGGGTTCACCGGCCCCCTGGAAGGTCAACCTGAAATTAACTGTATTTACCAAAACGACGGCGCTAAAAACCTGTTCCTCAACCAACCGGGTTCGATCGCTCCACCCAGTGAAGGTCAAAATTTCTAACTCTGACGATCGGATTATCGAAGTATAGGTGCGATCGACTCCAAGCGAGTATTAGCGAAGCGGTTCACCAAAATCGATAATCCGATCCTGGGGGGCAGCAGGACGGCGTACAGGGGCAGAACTTACCCCCTGGCGTCTGTTAACCGGAACCCTGACTAAAGGCACATTTATCGGTCGGATTTGGTCGTTTGGAGTTGACAGCCCCGAAGAGTTTTGCTCGTAAGTTATAGCCTCAGCCGAGGCAGGTTGGACAGACGCTTTGGCAGGAGTTGAGTTAGAATCGGCTGACTGCGGATTAGGTGGTACTGGGATTGCAGTCGGTGTTTGCGTGTCGAGAGTTGCCTGGTAGGAAGCAGGCTCGATCGAGGGACGCAACACCCAGCGATTTTCTACCCCGACTCTTTGAAATTTAATTTGTTCGCCGTTGAAAGCCACTCCGGGAGACAAATTTACCAAAATTCTCATGCTTCCTGATGGTAGTTGAATTACCGCCACGGAACGTACATTGCCTTGCGGGTATAGCTGAGTTGCATCAACGGCGATCGGAGTATTGGGCAAATCCACAGCAATTTGAGACGGGTTGAGTAGGGAATAGGTAGGATTTCTGCCCTCTGGGAGAGTAATTTCTAGCTGATTTGTGGCTGGATCGAACCGCCAACTGGTGACTGTAGAAGCATTGGCTGGTTGCTGTGCGATTTGCACTGTCGCAACCGTGGTGGCTGCTGCTATACTCAGGGCGATCGACACAGAGCCTAAAAATGAGGATACCAAACAATTAGCAGTAAGTTTATGTAAGTCTGTCCAAAATTTAGGCGGTAATTTTTTGTATTGCATGGCTGTTTCAACAGTTGACAGTTGACAGTTGACAGTTGACAGTTTAAGAGCTACCTCTACCATTAAGTCAGAGGATTGGAGTAATGAATCGTCGGATTTTAATTTCTCCCGGGCGTGCACGCTTTCAAGCAATTCTTTCTCGTAAAAGTTGAGATTTTAACTAGCTTCGAGGATAATTTTTTTTGGTAGAGGTGTTGCGGGCGATTATCTACGGGATAAGTGCGATCGGCCGTACCGCTAACGGCAAGGGTGGCTTGACGCTGAAAGTTTAGCATTAATGGGTAATTGGAAAATTGGAAGTTATATCGTTTCCGGTTGGATCGGAATGATTTAACCGCAGAGAACGCAGAGAACACAGAGAAAGGGAAGAGAGAGATAAATACAGGACGATGTTAACGGATTTGATATTAACACTTTCTGCCTGATGCCGGATGCCAGCAGATACGCATTCATCCTTCTTTTCCTGACCCTTCAAGTAGGGTAAGGTACGCCATCAGCAGCCGAAGAAGGATTAGTCGTCCGCGTTTTATGAAGAATTCAATAATATGAAAAATTTAACTAAATGGAAATTACTGCGATCGCGCTTGGTATTCAACCACAAGTGGTGTCAAGTCAGGCAAGATGAAATAGAATTGCCAAGCGGACAAATTATCGACGACTTTTTTATTAATGTCCGACCCAATATCGCCCTCATATTTGCGGTGACAGAACAGCAAGAACTTGTATTTGTGCGTCAATACAGGCATGGCGTCGGCGAAATTTTACTTGAACTCCCGGCTGGGAGTTTTAATCCTGCCGAAGAAAGTGGCAAAGCTGCTGCCGCCCGAGAACTGGCTGAAGAAACCGGATATGTTGCTGAACAAATTTTGGAACTAGCAGTTTTATACGACAATCCCGTAAAAGACACTAATTCTATTTACCTATATTTTGGTAAAAATGTCAAGCTTGCCAGCCAAATCGAATTGGATATTACAGAAGATATTGAAGTAGTTTTAGTACCCATTTCAGAAGTTTTGTTGAAAATAACTAACCGAGAAATTTGTGTAGCTGGAAGTATCGCAGCTATTTTTTTAGGAATAGATTTTTTAAAGAAACACCAGTTGGGTTTGTAATGAGGAGTTTAGTCGTCAGGTGGATGCGGACTTGCCTTCCGCACTAATATTTTTTTGCAATACGCTTTGAATAACAGGGCTATTTCATTCTCTTGTAGGGGCGGTGCCAAGAGTGCCCGCCCTCTCCGAGTAGAGGGGGTAGGCACTCTTGGCACTACCCCTACAAAATCGCAATAGTCCTGAGAATGAAATAGCCCTGCTTTGAATAATAAATTCCAAGAGATCCCCTCACATCCCCCGATCGAAGCATGGTAGTTTTATTGTTGAGAGATAGAAATAGGTACGTAGTTGAGCTTTAGCCTCCTTTAGACGTATAGATAAAGGAGGCTAAAGCCCAACTACGTACCTTTATTTGTTAAGGACAATATTAATTACATTACGATCGCTCGCCAAGCTTGTAAATTAGTAATTTCCGACCTTTGAGTGTGCAATTAATTGTGTCCGGTTACTTGAAAAACGGTTTGTAGTATTGAAAGGTTGGTTTCTGGCGATCGGTGCTTTAAGGGTTCGATCGCCAGAAACCAAGCGGGGAAAGATATTGAGAGTTATTGAATATGTCTGTTAGTCATTAGCCAGCAGTCATTAGTTGCGATCGCGATTTCTGGGAGAGGATCGCGATAAGGTGAGTCGCTATGCCATAATTGTAAATAGCCAGAATTCTTGTAGCGACGCAGCCTACTTTTTCCCCGTTCCCTGTTCCCTCTTCCTTCAATCACTGACATCAATTACAAAATCCGTTGCCGAACTTCCTGATTCCCTCTTCCTTGCTTCTTGCTTCAATCACTGACATCAATTACAAAATCATTGCGAAACTTCCTAATTTCTTCTTTCCTCTTCCTTAGTCTTTCTTCCTTAGTCTTTCTTGCTTCGTCTGATGGAATCCCGCCAACAGCCGAACAGGTTGCACCCGCTTATCGCTCAATATCCTCTAAATTCGTAGCACAAAATTCTGAAAAGAGCAAACTCAAACCCTTAAACGAAAAGGAAATTTCTCAGCGCTTGCAAAATTTGCCTAATTGGACTAGAGAAGGTAAAACTATTAAATATACGCACAAATTTAAAAATTTTGTCGAAGCTGTCAGCTTTGTAAATTGTCTGATTTCCCCCTCAGAAAAAGCCGGCCACCATCCCGATATTGCTATTGCTTACAACCGCGTCACGATAAGTCTCACAACTCACGATGCAGAGGGGCTGACACAACAAGACTTCGATCTAGCCGAGACAATCTCTAAATTAGTTAGCGACTGGATGCCCGGAAATGTTTGTTTAGTAGTGGAAGGTTCTGGATAATGATTTTACTGTACCAAATCGCCAAAAATCAAACAAAAAATCAAGCGAAAAATCTGTTTTTAATTTTATCATTTTGCTTATTCCTCGGGGAAACGGCTGCTTTCGGGCAATCGGTTATCCCGGCGAATGACGGCACCGGTACTACCATCGTCCCTCAAGGAAATCGACTCGATATTAGCGGTGGTAAACTATCGGGAGATGGGGTGAATCTTTTTCAGAGTTTCCAACGGTTTGGCTTGAACCAAAATCAAACAGCGAATTTTATTTCAAATCCTAACATCCAAAATATTTTAGGGCGAGTTGTTGGCGGTGAGGCGTCTATAATTAATGGCTCGATCCAAGTTAGCGGTGGCAATTCCAATTTATTTTTAATCAATCCAGCGGGTATTATTTTTGGCAGTAACTCTCAGTTAAATGTACCCGCATCTTTTACTGCGACAACTGCTAATAGCATCGGTTTTGGCAATAATTTTTTGAACGCGATCGGTTCTAACAACTATCTCAATTTAACAGGAAATCCCAGCAGTTTTGTATTTTCGGATGTGACACCTGCCAGCATTGTGAATCGTGGGAACTTGGCGGTAAAACCAGGAGAAAATATAACTTTACTCGGTGGCACGGTTACAAATACAGGTCTATTTACAGCACTTGGAGGTACAATTAACATCCTTTCAGTGACGGGCCAAAGTGTTGTCCGCATCAGCCAACCAGGATATTTGCTCAGTATAGAAGTCAGCAGCAAAGCATTGAATTCTCAAGGGGAAAATCCCAATACATCCAGCGAAAACTCATCTGCAACTCTTCCCGAATTACTGACAGGTAATGGTGAAAAAGTTAATAATGCTTCAGATGTTGCTGTTAATAGTGACGGTAGCGTTCAATTAACCAGATCTGCCTCGCAAACTCTCCCTCCTAATAATTTAAGACAAAATAACAGCGGGACGGCTCAAACATCTCCACAACCTACTAATACCAACAATCGCAATCCGCCTGCTAATACTAATAATGCCGCGAGCGCTCCACAACCTACTAATACCAACAATCGCAATCCGCCTGCTAATGATAGTAAGGACGATATGCCTCCACAGCTTAATACGGCAAATCTCAATGTCACTCCTAATGATACTAATGTTGTGATGTCTCCACAACCTAATACGGATAATTTAAATTTTCTTCCTAAGAATATTCAGGCTCCTTCCAATTTAGCCACTCAATTTTTGCAACAGGGTAACAATCTGCAAAATGCTCTGGCACCCAATATCCAGCCAAATTTTCCTATCAACCAACAGCTTATTCCTAGAGGTTTTCCCGTGCCGATGATGAATAATATGGAGCTGTTGTCTGCGCCTCCGATTATTAATAACTTGCCGACAAATGGGAATATCGATCGCACTTCCATTCTTACCAGTAACCAACAAAATTCTATTATCAACCAACAGATTTATTCTAACAAATCTCCAACACTGGCTCCCAACATTCAGGTAATTGATGCTCGCAGTCTTCCCGGGAATCCCCCGATGCCCGCTGCGCCCAATATAACTCAAATACGGGGCCGCCTCGGGCAGAATCTACCCCCCGGCGTCCCGAATATTCCCAGTGGTGTAGCGAATCCTCCGGCAAATTTGCAGGCAATTGCTAACATCAATTCCATGCTATCTTTAGATAGAAACCGAGCCGAGAAATATGCTAACTATTTTGGAAATGGCTTTACCAATCCCAATATCGGTGCTGAAAATATTCGCGAAACTTTGCTCAAAGTAGCTTCACAAACAGGCAAGAGATCGGCAATTATTTATATTAACTTATTTAGCGATCGAGTAGAATTATTACTGTTCTCTCCCGAAGGTTCGGCGATTAGAAAAACCGTATCGGAAGCCAATCGCGAGAGCATCATCAAACTAGCAACGGAATTCCGCGCAGAAATCTTGAATCCTCGGAATCTGAACACCACCAGCTACAAAGCATCCGCTCAAAAACTTTACAGTTTGCTGATTGCACCTTTAGAAACAGACTTGCAGGAACAAAATATCAATACGCTGTTATTTTCAATGGATACGGGTTTGCGGAGTCTCCCCTTAGCTGCTCTTTATGACGGCAAACAATTCCTGGTGGAAAAATATTCTCTCAGTCTAATCCCCGCTATTTCCCTTACCGATACCCGCTATGTATCGCTACAAAATGCCTCTGTTTTAGCAATGGGAGCAGCTCAATTCGATCGGTTAGATCCCCTACCAGCAGTGCCAACAGAACTATCTACTATTGTAGATTTGTGGCAGGGAAAATCTTTCTTGAACGAACAATTTACCCTGAATAACCTGAAATCCCAACGCAGTAGAAATCCCTATCAAATAATTCATTTAGCAACTCACGGCGAGTTTAAACCGGGAGCAGCGAGCAACTCTTTTATTCAACTGTGGGATGGAAAACTGCAATTAGATCAACTCAGAAATTTGGGGTGGAACAATCCACCTGTGGAGTTGTTGGTACTATCAGCTTGCCGCACAGCACTCGGAGACGAAAAAACGGAAATGGGTTTTGCTGGCTTGGCATTTCAAGCAGGAGTTAAGTCGGCTTTAGCGAGTTTGTGGTATGTTTCTGATGAAGGTACGCTAGCATTGATGAGCGAGTTTTACCATCAATTAAAAACAGCTCCGATCAAAGCTGAAGCTCTCAGAGCAGCGCAAATAGCTATGATCCAAGGTCAAGTTCGGATCGAAAATGGAGTTTTGCGGGGCCCTTTTGTTGCAGCCAAACGGGGAGGGCAAAATAGCCAGCAAGCCATCGGAGAGATGGCAGGTAATGGCGATTCCCTACCCGCCGGGAACCCATTACGGGAAGATAGCTTGACTGCACAAAATCTCACTCATCCCTATTTTTGGTCTGCTTTTACAATGATTGGTAGTCCTTGGTAATCGATGTGAAATTAAATTCGATCGCGATTGTAAAATCTTAAATCTCAAATTATCTAAAATCCGCTCTTCATCCGAATAATTCATCTCTCTATTCTCTCTCTCTCTGTGTCCTCTGCGCCCTCTGCGGTTCAATCATTCCGATCCAGCCGAATTTAATATTAAATATTGAGAAACCCAGTTTATTCGCCAACCGGGTTTCTCAATGTTAGGTCAAATTTGGCGCATTAAATGCACGGTGCTGTTTACTGGGAAAAAGTCACAAAATCCAGAGCAGTAATAGCATTACTGGCTCCGAAAATATTAGCTACAACCTGCCCAGTAGAGGCTATTTGCAGGACTGTGCCGTTCGCAGTCGAGTTAATTTGCAACTGAGCAAAACTCAAGCCCCCACCTAAAGCAAACTTATCGATTCCTACTTCAAAATTAAGGACAGTATCGATACCGCTGTTGTCATTTAACACAAAACGATCGCTCCCAATACCTCCAATTAAAGTATCCTCGCCCGCACCGCCAAACAGCCAGTCATCTCCTGCACCGCCGTTGAGAATGTCGTTATCTGTTCCTCCGTAGAGAGTGTCGCTACCGTCAGATCCGTTGAGGGTATCTTGGCCTTCATTGCCATATAACAAGTCGTCGCCGTTGCCACCGTCCATGCACTCTTGCTGGCCGTTAGCACCCACGGAGACATCTTGGTTATCGTCGCGATCGCCATACATGGTATCGTTGCCATCTTCGCCGCACATAATATCGCTGCCGCCATCGCCGTACATCAAGTCATCGCCGGCATCTCCGTGGATCAAATCGTCATCCTTGCCGCCGCGAACAGTATCGTTACCCTCTCCGCCGCCGAGAGAGTCGGAACTCTCACCGCCGTTGAGATAGTCGTTACCGTTGCCCCCAAACAGCAAATCGCGGCCGTTGGCGTCGCTGACTAATTCGTTTTGCAAGCCGCCGTAAAGCGAATCGTCTCCCTCGTCCCCGACAAGGGTGTCGGAACCGAGTTCGCCCCAAATCAGGTCATTGTCTTTGCCGCCGTAAACTAAATCATTGCCTTTTCCGCCAAAAATGCTGTCGTTACCGCTGCCGCCGCCGATGATGTCGCCGCTATCGTTGCCGAAAATTAAGTCGCCTTCATCAGTAGCAATTGTGCTGCCAACAGCAGTACCGTAGTCGCCGACGATGGTATCAGAACCTTGATTGCCGTAGAGAGTGTCGGAAGCAGCTTCGCCAAAAATGCGATCGCCCCCTTTGCCTCCATAGGCCAAATCCCGGCCGTTGCCACCTAGCAAAGTATCGTCGCCTTCTTGGCCGAACAGTACGTCATTGCCATTGCCTCCAAACAGCAAATCTTGCCCGTCTGGATCGCTATCTAGGGAGTTGAGGACGCCACCGAACAGGGAATCGTTACCGCTGTCGCCGTAGAGGGTGTCACGGCCCTTATCGCCGAAGATCGCGTCGTCCTCTTTGCCCCCGTAGGCGATGTCTGGGCCTTTGCCGGCGAAAATGATGTCGTTGCCTTGATTGCCAGCAATTGCGTCCCTTCCTTCGCCACCGAAAATCAGATCGGCCTCGTTACCAGTCAAGTCGATGTTGTTGCCGTTGTCGCCGACGATCGTATCGTCACCGCGATCGCCCGACAATAAGTCCGCACCGCGATCGCCAAAAATGCGATCGTTTTGTTTCCCTCCAAACACCACATCATTTTCTTTGCCCGCGTAAACGATGTCGTTGCCCTTATCGGCAGCGATGAAGTCTGCCCCTTGGTCTCCGAAGACAATATCAGCGCCGTCTTCACCTAAAACTATGTCGTTTCCAGCTTCGGCAAGAAACAGTTCGTTAGTGTCGTTCCCGCCTAAATAGTCGTCTCCGGGAGTGCCGAGGATCGTGTTTTGGATGTCGGTGAGTTCTACGGCGTTAGAGTCGAAGTTGAGTATTTGCCCTGCCTGCGGTTGGATAAATGTAATCGGAGGCAGCAGGGGTAAGGGGGTGCAATCGCAGCCCGTATCAGGTTCGGGTACCCGCCCGATAGGCGGGGGTGTTGGTGTGGGTGTCGGTGTCGGTGGCTGCGGGATTTCTGGTGTGGGGGTGGGTACCGGTGTGGGCGTGGGTGCCTGTATCGGGGTAGGTGTGGGCGTCGGTTGCCGAATTGGCGTGGGTGTTGGCGGTATGGGTGTGGGCGTCGGCGTCGGCGTGGGCGGGACAGGTGCGGCCAAAATTGAGATAGTTGCCGCAGTAGGACTGCCTAGGCTGCGGCTGTCTGTGACGCCGTAGGTAAAGGTGGTACCCGTGAAGTTGCCCGATGCCTGGAAGAACAATTGGTTAATCGAAGCAGGCGTCAGGATCTGACCGATCGTAATTGGAACTCCGCCGCTGGCTGGATCGCCTAAGAACAGACGGCCTTGAGCTATTGGTGGCAGGGTTTTGATGTCGAAGGAGGCGATCGTATCGCTTGGATCGGGGTCTCGGCCTGCTAGTCCGGGCACGGTAATCGTGCTGCTGGGGGCCGCCGAGGTATTGGCATTAAATGGTACCGGCGGTTGGTTAAGTACGATCGGCAGTGCGGAGACAGTAGCAACGGCCGGGCTGGTAGCGCCGAGGTTGTCGGTGGCACTGTAGGTGAAGTTTGCCCCTTTAAAATCGGTGCCCGCCTGGAAGAACAACTGAGTAATTTGAGCTGGTGTCAGGACTTGACCGGCTGTAACTCGTACTCCCCCGTTGGCCGGATCGCCCAAGAACAGCACGCCTTCATTAGCTGGCGGCAGAGTCTCAATTTTGAAAGAAACCACAGTGCCGTCGTCCGATCCTCCGAGTCCGGGGATGTTGATAGCGCTACCGGGTAACAAGCTGACGCTGGCGTTGTTAGCAACCGGGGGTAGGTTAACCGGAGGCGGGAACAGGGATGCAGTAGCGGGGGCCGGACTGGGCAACCCGGTGGTGTCTGTCGCGCTGTAGGTAAAGCTGGCCCCTCTGAACGCGCCTGTGGCCCGGAAGAATAGTTGGTTGATTTGCGTTGGGGTGAGGACTTGACCTGGTGTAATTGCCACTCCGCCGTTAGCCGGATCGCCCAAAAATAGGACGCCTTGGTCTGCGGGGGGCAGAGTGTCGATCTTGTAAGAAGCGATCGGGCTATCCGGGTCGTTTGCTATCAGCCCCGTGAGGTTGATGGTGGCGTTCGGCGCTACAGGAGAGTTGGTATTGACTGGTACCGGCGGTTCCTTGACCTGCAGCGGAATTAGGGCAACGGTAGCTGCGAGACTCCGATCTCCTCGATCGTCCGTGCTGCTGTAGGTAAAGTTTGCCCCTGTAAAAGTGCCGGTGGATCGGAAGAACAACTGGCTGATTTGAGCCGGCGTCAGGACTTGACCGGCTGTAACCGCTACTCCGCCGTTGGCCGGGTCGCCTAAGAACAGTACGCCTTCATTTGTTGGAGGCAAAGTGTCGATCGTGAAGGAAACCACAGTGCCGTCTGTGTCTGTTCCTCCCAAGTTCGCGAGCCTGACAGCGCTGTTTCGCCCCAGAGTGACGTTATCGTTTTCTGCTGTAGGGGGGATGTTGCGGCGCGGCGTCGTGCTGACACTGGTGGTCACCGTGGCATTAGGATCGGAACCGTCGTTGTTTCCCGGGGTGGGGTCAGAAGTGACTGAACTGCTCCGAGCCGTGTTTTTGACGCTAGTCAGGGTAGCTGGGGCGACAAAGCCGATCGTCCGAGTGACTGTAAGGTTATTGGCGATCGCAATAGCAGGAAAGGTAACAATCCCTGTGGTTGGGTTGTAAATCCCGCCGTCGGATGCCGTGACTCCTGTCAAGCCGGGAATGATGCTGTCAGTAATCGTGACGCCTTCTGCGGGACTCGGGCCCTTGTTGGCTGTGCTAATGGTGTAGGTGACTGTGGTACCAGCAGTGGCGATCGTCTGCCCGCTTTTGCTAGTTACCACATCGGCCACAGCACCGAGGGTAGTGCTGACAGTGGCAGTAGGATCGGAACCGTCGTTGTTGCCCGGGGTGGGGTCAAGAGTCGTCGAGGTGCTTTTTGCGGTGTTTTTGACGCTAGTCAGGGTTGTTGGGGCGATAAAGCCGATCGTCCGATTGACTGTAATGCCATTGGCGATCGCAATCGCAGGAAAGCTGACAACCCCCGTAGCTGCGTTGTAGGTGCCGCCGTCGGATGCCGTGACTCCCGTCAAGCCGGGAATGATGCTGTCAGTAATCGTGACGCCTTCTGCTGTGCTCGGGCCGTTGTTTGCCGTGCTAATTGTGTAGCTGACTGTGGTTCCAGGATTGGCGCTCGCGGGCCCACTTTTCCTAGTTACCACATCGGCCACAGCACCGATCGAAGTGCTGACAGTGGCATTAGGACTTGTGCCGTCGTTGTTGCCAGGGGCTGGGTCGGGAGTCGTCGAGGTGCTCCGAGCCGTGTTTCTGACGCTAGTCAGGGTAGTTGGGGCGATAAAGCCGATCGTCCGAGTGACTGATACGCCGCTGGCGATCGAAATACCGGGGAAACTGACAATCCCTGTAGCCGCGTTGTAGGTGCCGCCGTCGGATACCGTGACTCCCGTCAAGCCGGGAATGATGCTGTCAGTAATCGTGACGCCTTCTGCCGGACTCGGGCCGTTGTTGGCTGTGGCGATCGTGTAGCTGACTGTGGCACCGGGAATGGCGAGCGTCGATCCGCTTTTGGTTGTTACCACATCAGCGCTGGGCGTGATGCTGGTAGAAACAGATGAGTTGGTGGGAGTGCCGTCTTGATTGGTGGTACTGCCGTCGTTGTTGGTGCCGATCGGGTCGGGAGTCGTCGAGGAGCTCCGAGCCGTATTTCTGATTGAGGTCAGGGTACCTGGGGCGACAAAGCCGATCGTCCGATTGACTGATGCGCCACTGGCGAGTGCAATCCCAGGGAATGTAACAATCCCGGTAACTGGGTTGTACGTACCGCCGTCCGATGCCGTGACTCCCGTCAAGCCGGGAACGATGCTGTCAGTAATCGTGACGCCTTCTGCCTGACTCGGGCCGATGTTGGCTGTGGCGATCGTGTAGCTGATTGTGCGACCGGCCGTAGTAGCGGTGGGCCCACTTTTGGTGGTAACAACATCGGCAATAGCTCCGAGCGTAGTGCTGACACTGGACTCAGGGTTTGTGCCGTTGTTGTTGCCAGGGGTGGGGTCGGGAGTCGCCGAGGAGCTTGTTGCCGTGTTTTTGATTGAGGGGAGGGCGACTGGGGGCACAAAGCCGATCGTCCGGTTGACTGTAACGCCACTGGCGATCGCAACAGCAGGGAAGCTGACAATCCCCGTAACTGCGTTATAGGTGCCACCGTCCGATGCCGTGACTCCCGTCAAGCCCGGAATGATGCTGTCAGCGATCGTGACGGCTTCTGCTTGGCTCGGCCCGTTATTGACTGTCGTAATTCTGTAGCTGACAGGGGTTCCAGGCAGCGCACCCGTCGGCCCGCTCTTAATTGTTACCACATCAGCGATCGGCGTAATAGTCGTGACAACAGTGGAATTCGTGGGAGTGCCGTCTTTATTGGTGGTACTGCCGTCGTTGGTGCGGGGAAAGGGGTCGGGTGTGTCCGAGCTGCTGCGAGCCGTGTTGCTGATTGAAGTACGGGTCGGTGGGGCGACAAAACTGATAGTGCGGTTAACTGTTGTACTGATGGCTAGGGATGGCAGCACCGGGAAGGTGACAATCCCTGTAGCCGGATCGTAAGTGCCGCCGTCCGATGCCGAGACTCCAGTCAAACCGGGAACAATGCTGTCAGTGACGATCGCGTTGAGAGCGGGGTCTGGCCCCAGGTTGGCTGTGGTCAGGACATAGGTAATCGTTGACCCGGCCACAGAAGTGACGGGGCCGCTTTTGGTAGTAACGAGATCGGCAACAGTAGGGGAGATAGTAGTCTGTTGTTGGCCTATGAACGTTGAACCGTCGTTGTTGCTGAGATCGGGGTCGAAAGTGCTGGCACTGCTGAATGCGGTGTTGGTTAAGCTGCTGCCAGGATTTAGACTTGGGGGTAAAGCAACTGACAAGGTGTAGGTGACGCTTTGATTGACACCGAGAACGGGAATTCTCGGCCAGGTGACGTTCCGCGTCGTGCTTGAGTAAAGGCCGCCCCCACTGATCTGGCGAATGGGATTGGCTCCGCCGACAGGAACGAGTTCCGGAGGCAATTCGTCTTGAACCAAAACTTGTTCAGCCGGCGATGTCCCCTTGTTAGTAGTAGTGATGGTGTAGGTAATACTGCCAGCACCTGGTTTGATGAACTGCGGGCCACTTTTGATGGTGGCCACATCAGCAGAGATGGTGGGAGTAGGATTGACAGTCTCGATTGCGAGGTTGCGAATTTCGTGGAAGTTGCTTGCAACTCCCGTCGAACTGGCAAAACCAAATTTGAAATTAGGCGGTATCGCTCCGTTTGCAGTTGCTAGATTTGGGATGTCAATCAGAGTTTCATTCGCGCCGGTGAACAAGTCGTCGCCATTCAGGTCTAGGGCAATAGTGAGCCTGTTGGGAGTTGCTGAATTTGAGGGGGCTAGGGTAATTTGAATCCTTCTTTTGGCTGCATCTCGAGTGGTAGTGACACTATTGTTGAAGTCATAAGTACCGCCAGCATCTAAAAAGTCAATACTTTTGGGGATGTTGTCGATACCTATGGGAGAGATCGCGTTTGTTAAAAATCGATAACTATCTGCTTGACGACCCCTGAGAGTGATGGAATCAGGTCTGTAGCCTTCGAGAGTTGAACCAGGAATGGTACCATTTACTGCTCCACCAACACGTCCTTCCGTATCATTAGAAAAATTCCCAAACTCATCGAGTCCAATGCCCAAATAACCTCCCACCAATCCGGGTTGGCTGCCATTGGTGTTGTTGGCATACCCCAGAGAACCACCAAAGCCTCCTGCTGCTGTAGGGCTAGCTGACCCGTCAATCAGGAAGAAGCTAATGCCGTCCCCTGGCTGCGGGCTGATAAAACCGTTTGGGCCTTGGAGAGTAGTGCCGTTGTAAGCAAAGAAATCGAAGGTAATTTTCAGACCCTCTGTGGAGGGTATGGGGTTGTCGTAGAGAACAAAGGCTGGCAGTCCCACACCGTTGGTCGTCAATTGCAAAGCCCCAGAGCCTGGTACATCGCCACCCAAACCGGGAAGTATCCCAGATGAACTTCCTCCGGTGATACCGGGAATCCTTTGCCTGTTGGCTTCAAAGACTGAGCTGGGGTCGAATACCCTGCCGTCTTGTCCTCGGTAGAGCCAAGGCCCCCTGACTGTGGCGTTCCTAAATGTTTCGTTGACTAAGGTACCGAGGACTCCGCTGTATGCCTCCAGCACCTCTTGCTCAACGGCAATTTTCGCGCCTATTTCTCCTGTGGCAAATTCTAATTCCCAATTGCCACCGAGTGCCGCACTCCCTACCAAGCCTGTGGAAGCTGCAATCTCTCTACCCGTAATTTCACTGAGCCGGCGCACGAAGGCCCGGCCGCTTTCCCCGGCGGCTCCCCGGCAAGCCAATAACAAGATATTTCCTCTCTCGCTGAGGGAGTTTCCCCACTGCTGCAACAAATGGCTGTAGATTTCTAAGTTGTCGCTGCACAGTTCTACTGACCCCAGTTGTACTCTGGCTTCTTGGCCGTGAGCAACTATTTGAAGGCTGTCTAAATCGCTGTAATTAGCAAGAATTCTAGTAATTCGATCGACTCCATCCCGCATCGAGTCCAGTAAAAATACCTCTGTATCCGCTGTTGCTCCTCTTGCCAAGCTGTCACTATTCTCTACTCTGGCATCGATGAACAGTATATTTTTTACATTCCCGGGGCCTACCGACTCGGTCGATCGCAAAAATTCTCTCTCTAGGTGTTCAATTTCCGCGCCACCACCAATTTTTGGAGACAGGAAAGACCAGTCTGCGTTGATTTTTTTTATGGGTTGTTCCTGAGTATGAGTTGCTGTTGTTCGGGAATTTTTGCCAACAATGCTGGTCGTATCACCTGCTTTTTGTTGGCTCAGAAAAATTGGTTTGTTGCCGATGCTTTTCATGATATGATTACCTCGTTGATTGTGTATAATATACCCATTAAAAGGTGATAATTATCACCTTGTAACAAAGGTTTAATTGAGATTTAGACGCTCTGTTGTTTGACTGTTAGAAATCAAAACTGTTCGGCTATCGCTGTTTCTTACCCGGATATCGCCCTCGTATCCATGATAGTTGGGGGA
This sequence comes from Microcoleus sp. CAWBG27, assembly GCF_020883145.1. NCBI lineage: Bacteria > Bacillati > Cyanobacteriota > Cyanophyceae > Oscillatoriales > Microcoleaceae > Microcoleus > Microcoleus sp. CAWBG27. The sequence continues at coordinate 22,017 of NZ_JAHREU010000009.1, read as the reverse complement.
CGAAAGAGAATTTCTTTCCCTCCTTTTTTGAGGGGTTAGCCGGAGCTTTTTGGGTGCATCTGGCACAAGGCAAATATATCCGTAGGGGCAAAGCATGACCGCAATCAATATGGAATTATAGCCTTTCTCAAAAAGATGAGGTATAACTGACAGCTTATATAACCACTTAAACCAAGAGGGCCCAAGCCCAACAACGTACCTCATCTTTGTGAGAACCGCTATATAACTAATAACTTATATGCGGTCATGCTTCTTCAGGCTTCAAAAACCAGATGCACCCAGCTTTTTTAACTGAAACGGATTGCCTTAGAAATAGCAACAGCCGGATTTTCACCAGCAAAATTTTTGCTATCTTGCTATTGGATAGCATGGGAAATACAGCCGATTTAAGGTCGATCGACTACACTTCGGAACCCGTCATTACCTGTACGGAGACACCGCCCAGGAGCGAAACCTGTTTTTTCTACTTTTTGACCAGCAAAAGTGCTGTATCGCCTGCGCGAGGGCTGAGACTGGACAGTTTAAACCCTCATAAAAACACTCGGTAAGTGGGAAACGAGCGAGTCTTTAGACCTGAGAGGAAAACTCCAAGAGCGATTTCAATCGCCTTGAATCCCCCTTGCGGGGTAGAGGGGTATGGTTGCCCCTCTGTGGAGATATGGTTGTCTCCGAATCCCTTTCGGGTAATGTTAGGCAACGCCCAAGGTTATAAGAGCTTTTTAGACCTGCAACACTGTTTCAGTGACTTTAAAACTGTTTAATTGCAGATGACAGAGCAAGGGACTAGCTTCGCATTCCAGGGTGTCGTGACTCAAATAACGTAGTCAGTTAAGACTTAGGCTGGTCAGAATAGCTTGTAATTTCTTACAAGCTCAGTGGCGTTGACTCCCTGAGTTCCTGACAATCTATAACGGTTATCAGAAAGATGAGGTATGTTGTTGGGATGCGAGCCCTGACAGCTTATATAACCCTTAAACCAATTCGTGTCATGCCAATTTAATGTGAAGTTGCATATATTCCGATCCCCCTCGCATCCCCCCGATAGTCGGGGGACTTTGAAATGACTCTTGTCCCCCCCTTATTAAGGGGGGTTAGGGGGGATCGGATTTCGGATTTCGGATTTCTATGCAGCCTCATAAAAAATTCGTGTCAGTCAATTTGAGATTTTAGACTTCGACTTCACTCCGTCGAACGATTTTAGATTTTAGATTGACTCTAAAGATGAATCTGGGAGCTAGAACTTTAGTCTAAAGTCTAAAATTTTGGGCTGCTCGCGACTTGAGTCGGGGGCTTGTCTGCATTGTTTTTGGGCGGTGTAATTTAATTGAAATCGGCATACCCTGTATCGACGAGGCGGATTAAAAATTTATGACTTGCAGTCTAGTTAGTTACAACAATCCAGGTTTGAGACTGCGTTCATCTGCGATCGCCAAAAATAGAATCTTGTTGCCCACAAGCAACTTCTCAAAAGTTCAACTTAGAGTCTTCGAGCGGATTTCTGTTTAAGGTAAATGCTCGAGACAATTGTTAGTGCTGAATTTTTCATAAAAAACACTCGGTAAGTGGGAAACTCAGAGTCTTTAGACCTGGGAGCGAAACGACACGGGCGGTTTCAACCGACTTGAATCTTTCTGCATTCATTACCGCCTTGGAGTTGCTTGACTTGGTGTACTTTTGTAATGCACTTTCGGCAGGACAATTACCGCCTCAAATCTCACAACCCTGTACGCATAATGTTCGCTCTGTAAGGAGCCTCCCTTGCGGGGTAATGTTCGCTTCGCCAATGTTATAAGAGCTTTTTTGACCTGCAACACTGCCTCAGTGACTTTAAGACTGTTTAATTGCAGATGACAGAGCAGGGGACTAGCGTCGCATCCACAGGGTGTCGTGACTCAAATAACGTAGACCGCTGGGGTCTTAGGCTGGTCAGCACAGCTTGTTCGATCGCTCTTACAAGCTCAGTCGCTTCAGCGCTGAGTTACTGACGATGTTTTGGAGAAATCGATTTACAGATTTGCTGGTCAGCTATTTGCGATTTTCTTGGCTCTCCCCCAGTTACGCCCAAGAGAGTAGAAACCCTCTTTATTCCTAGCTAGATTTTTTGCAACCCAACCAAGATTTACAATCTAAATCTGGTTTCTGAGCGCAAGTCATCAACTAGAAAAACACCGATCGCCATCCGCTAGTTAGGGCCAATTTAACCCAGCAATACTGCTCGATTAGGTTTTAATTACTTAGTTTGGGCGCGGCTAGTCCCAAAAAAGCTTCAACAACAACCCTTCCACGTAAGTACATATTAACTGATGGATTACTACCTCAGCAAATATTCGCATACACCAACCCCAATACAACCTATATCTTTTCAGCGCGAACGTCAAGAGTTCTGGCTTGATAGTACCGACAATCTTGACAGGGCCCAGAAGGATTCACTGCACAGCGAATGTAATTAGAGCGAGCGTTATACTCGCAAGTGATATCGCCGATCGGGTAACCGAGGCCTTCTACGTAAGTGCGATCGCCCATTGCTAGTTCACTTCGTAGGGGTCTATTTGCTACCGCCCGCCTGGCCGCTGCAATTCTCTCGCTGGCTTGCCTTTCGGCAGAGCGCATCACCCACAAAGACACCAGCGACGGAGCTAAACCTATGAAAATAATCAGGATAACTGTAAACACATTTTCAGAGCTTTTGTGAATAATCTTTTTATTTATTTACACGATCCCGAAGCTAAAATCATCGGGCAATAGACGGTTTTCAATCAGGAAAGTTCCCAGATTAATCTCAAACTATGCCGCCCGTGCGTTAACCGTTTGCTGGTAAGGGTTGTTGTAATAGGTTCGTAGTGAGGACTTTAGTCCTTTCTAAATCAGAGGACTAAAGTCCTCACTACGAACGGTAATAGGTTCGTAGTGAGGACTTTAGTCCTTTCTAAATCAGAGGACTAAAGTCCTCACT